>NZ_AGVX02000436.1 GCF_000239155.1 Actinoalloteichus spitiensis RMV-1378 | reverse complement strand
GGATCCGCCGCCGTGGGGCGGCAGGCCGCCGTCAGGGCGCCGGCCGACCAGGTAGTGCCCGGCCCCGCGCACAGGCCCGGCGCGGACGGGGAGGGGCACGGGGAACCAGAACACCGCCGGTACGCCGTCGTCGGCGCACGGGCCGGCACCCCGAGCACCCGCGGCCGGGCCGGCGGGGTCACCAGGCGAGCCGGGACGTCCCCGGTGGATGTGCGGGACCAGGGGAGCGCGTCGACGCCGCGACTGCGCGACCTCCCGCACCAGGACATGCGAAATCGCCGCCGCACCGAAGCCCGGTGGGCGGACGGCACCGGACCAGCCCGGGCATCACGCGCGACAGGACCAGGTTTCTCACCTGGTCCTGTCGCGCGTGGTGCTTGCTGCTCCGGCAAGGCCCCGTAGTACAAGGACCCCGGACCCGTGACGAGACCCGACCGATTCGAGTGGCTGCCACAACACCCCCACGGGGTTCACACCCCGTCGTTCGGTTGAGCAGCCAACCGAATCAGCGGCGGTAGTCGTCGTACCAGTCGTCGTACGAGTCATCGGGTCGGTCGTTGTCCGACCGGTCGCCAGAGGACCCGGTGCCCGACAGCTCGCGCTGCAGGGCATCGAAGTCCGTGGCGGGGGTGTTGTACTTGAGCTCCCGGGCCACCTTTGTCTGCTTGGCCTTCGCTCGGCCGCGCCCCATGGCTCGACCCCCTCGCACAGGAACGGGGCGGCCGGGGGAACGGCGGCCCCGTATCGTCTCGACAGCTTTTCCTGCCCACTACCGTACCGTGACTGCCGGGGTAGATGCGACGTGGCATCCGTTCTACGTGACGCAGTCCCCACCGCTCGCCCCCACCGTCCCTGCTCATGACAGGATTTGCTCGTGCCTCGTCCGTTCGTCGCCTACCTCCGGGTGTACGAACCGTTGTCCGCCTTCCACGGGGAGTCACGCTCGGCCGTGGAACGGGCGTTGCGGGACGGCCCGCTCGACCCGGGAACCGTGGGCGACTGGGAACGCGAACTGTGGTTGCGTTCACAGACGTCCCAGCCGCGCCGCCTGCTGCCCCTCGACGGCCCGGACGGAGCGGACCCCGGGCAGCACGTTCCGGGTGTTCTGGTCCTCGACCCGGAGGACGTCGCCGGATACCCCTCGGTGGAGGTCGGCCCAGGCCCGCTCGTGTGCCCGCAGGACGTCCGCGCCAGGGCCGCCGCCGGCCTGGTCGGGTTCCTCGGCAGCGCCAGTCCCCCGCTGCTGCGCGCGGCGGTCGACGTGCCACCCGAGGTGGCGCGGGCGCGGGCGACGGCGGCGGTTTCCGGGGTGCTGGGCGGCGCCGTCCACGTCGTCACGGCGACCTGGCGGGTCCCGTTGCCGTGGTTCGCGCTGGTTCGGCAGGAGGAGCGCCAGGTGGTGCTGACTCCCCTGGGGGACGCCAACCGGCGGGTGTGCTGGCGGGTACCGATGCTGAGCGCCGTGGAACGGGCCGAGAAGGCCCGGCAGCGGTTGGAGGACACGCTCGGCACCGACGGGCCGGCGGCGCTGCTCCGGGACACCTCCCGCTGGCTGGACCACTTCGACCCGGGGTCAGCGGTGGAGCTCGACTACGGTGGGCTGGTCCAGCTGCTCGACGATGACACGCTCATCCACGACACCTCGGCGGCCGACGTCCAGGAGGCGCTCGCCGCGCTCGGCGGTGAGAACCCGGAGGAGGTCGCCATCCGGTACGAGAAGCTGCGGGACTTCTGGACCGAGGTGGCCACCCGGGAACGGCTCAACTGAGGACGCCGGGGAGCAGCCGCACCGAGCCGACCTGACGGCCACCGCCCTCGACGGGGACCTCCGCCAGCTCCGCCAGTTCCCGCGTCCAGGGCGCTCCCAACGCGCGGAGCGCGCCCACGCCGACGGGCTGCCGGGCACGGGAAGCCCCGTCGTCGATCTTCAGGGCGGCCGCCCGCCCGTCCGGCAAGGCCAGTGCCCACGCGCCTTCGGCGCCGATCTTGCACAGCAACCCCGGGACCGCCGACATCAGCAGGGTGTCCTCGCGGCCGGTCCCGGCCACCAACCGGGGGTGAGCGCGCATCGCGTGCGCGATCCGCGCCTCCTGGCTGCCCGGCGGCGCGGTGACGAGCCGGGAGTAGGCCCGGGCCAGTCCGGTGAGGGACAGGGTGAACAGGGGTGCCCCGCACCCGTCGACCCCGGGCGGCCCCGGGCGCTCACCGGTCAGCTCGGCGATGGTCTCGGACACCGCCGCCGTCAGCGGGTGGTCGACGGACAGGTAGTCCTCGGTCGGCCAGCCGTTGTGGACGCAGGTGGCCAGCATCGCCGCGTGCTTGCCGGAACAGTTCATCGTCACCGCCGCCGGCCCGCCGCCGGCCGCCAACACCCGGTCCCGGGCCGCCGGGAACAGCGGGAGGTCCGGCGGGCAGCGCAACGCGGCCTCGGTCAACCCGTAGGTGGCCAGCAGCCCCCGCACCCGGGCCACGTGGTCGGGCTCACCGCTGTGCGAGGCGCACGACAGCGCCAGGTCCGCGTCCGAGAGGGGGGCGAATCCGCTGCGCAGCATGGCGAGCGCCTGGAGGGGCTTGTTGGCCGACCGTGGCGAGACCGGGGCCAGGACCTCCCCGAGGCTGCCGGCGTCCCGTCCCGCCGCGTCCAGCAACGCCACCGAACCGTGGTGGACGCTCTCCCGAAAACCTGACCTGACGACCTCTACCAGGGGCACACTCACCACCCGGATGCTACGGAACACCGCCTACTGGGCTCGCCACTCGGTCGCGCCGACGACCAGCTCCGCCACCGGGCCAGCTCAGCCGGGCTCCTGACCGGGGGTGTGCCGTTCCCTGGCGAGCAGCTCGTCGACCGAGGCCCTGCCCTCCCGGTACCTCCGGGCGATCTCCTCGTTGAGGGTGTCCACCACGGTCTGCACCTGGCGGCGGCGCAGGGACACCGACTCCTCCTCCGCCGAGTACCCCTCGGCGGCCTCCGCCAGCTTCTCGTCCGGCAGCGAGGTGACGTCCGAGAGGTCCACGTCGGACACCAGCGCCTCGACGTGGCGGCGGTGGGACTCCGCCCTGGAGGGCTCCGGGTTCTGGTAGCGCCCGGACCCCGTCGCCGGGCCGATCGCGTTGCGCGACAGGATCAGGGCGAGCTGCTCCACCACGGACGCGGAACCGCCCTCGGTGCGCCGCCGCTGCTCGGCCACCACGATGTCGATGCGGGCGTGCAGCAACCGGCGCAGGTACGACAGGTCCGTCTCCTCCTGGGCCGCCTCGTCCCGCAGTTCACGGACCTCCGCCAGCGACCTGTCACGAACGCCGGTCAGGTAGTCGGGGGCCAGTACGCGGTCGATCCTCCTGCGCCCGCCTGGTCGTACCTCGATCATGTCGACACCTTCAGCCTCATCGTCGTGCCCACCCAAGTGCGGTCCTGCGGTCACCCGCCGGGCCGCTCGCCGTCCGGCGCGTCCACGGGTCAGCCGCCGTCCACGGCGCGTACTCCGAGGAACTCGCGTGCCGCCGTGGGGGAGAGCGGGGGCCGCTGCGCGATCCTGGCCAGGCCGGCCGCCCTGGCCACCAGTTGTGCATTGTCCCGCACCCGCTCGCCGGCGGCATAGGACAATGTGCCCTGCATACCCACCCGGAGGTGCCCGCCGACGGCGAGGCCGGCCAGCATCACCGGCAACCCCACCCGTCCGAGGCCCATCACGGACAGGCTCGCCCCCGGGGGGAGCAGCCGGGCCGCGGCCACGACGGTGTCCGCGTCGCCGGGCATGCCACCGGGAAGCCCCATCACCAGGTTGACGTGGACCCGGCCCGCGGGCGGGCCGTGCTCGACCAGCAGCCGGCGCAGGGCCGTCAGGTGACCCAGGTCGTACGCCTCGTACTCGGGGACGATGTCGCGATCCCGCATCCGGCGGTGGCACTCGACCACGAAGGGCCAGCGGTTGGCGAGAACGTGGTCTCCCACGTTGACGGACCCGAGGGGGCAGGACGCCATGTCCGGCATCGCCTCCAGCACCCGGAGCCGCTCGTCCTCGTCGGTCGAGCCCACGGCACCGGTGGCCAGCTGTACCACCAGCGTCGTCTCCTGGCGGAGGGCGGAGACGGTGTCGATCAGCCGACCCAGGTCCAGGGACGGCTCGCCTCGCGGGTCCCGCACGTGCACGTGCACCCTGCTCGCCCCGATCTGCTCGCAGTTCCGCGCCGTGGCCACCAGCTCGTCCAGGGACACCGGCAGGTTCGGGACCTCGGCGGGGCGGTGGACCGAACCGGTAGGGGCGACCGTGATGATCGTGCCGGGCTTGGGCGGCCGCGCCGTCGGAGAAGCCATTCCGGCATCTTGGCACAGGCGGCGGAACGCGATCGAGAAGCCGCCCCGCCAAGATCAAGACAGCGGGGCGGGGCGGCCTCGCCGCTACGCCGGGCGGCTCAACCCCGCAGGCGCTGCGCCGCGACCCGCCCCGGCGGTTCGCCGGTCTCCGGCGGCACGGAGTCCGGATCCACCGCTGCGGCGACCTCCCGTTCGGGGATGCCTGCGGTGAGTTCACGACCGACCGGGACCGACCGCTTGACCAGGGCCAGCGCGATCGTGCCCAGCTCGTGGTGGCGGGCGACGGTACCGACCCGGCCCACCGACCTGCCCTCCGAGGTCACCGGGTCGCCCGGCTCCGGCAGCAGCTCCGGAGTCCCGTCGAGGTGCAGCAGCAGCAGACGGCGGGGCGGACGGCCCACGTTGTGCACCTTCGACACCGTCTCCTGGCCCCGGTAACAGCCCTTGGCGACGTGGGCGGCACCCCCGATCCAGCCGAGTTCGTGCGGAATGCTCCTACCATCGGTGTCCAGCCCCGCCCTGGGGCGGAGCGCCGCTACCCGCAGCGCCTCGTACGCCCAGCTGCCCGCCGGACGCGCGCCGAGCTCGCCGAGACGGCGCCACCAGTCGAGCAGCTCGCCCCTCGGCACGAGCAGGTCGGCCGTCGGTGCGGTGCGCCAGGGCACCACCCGGACCACGCCACCTCCCGGGAGGGCGGCGACCGGGTGCTGGTTCGCGTCGGACGGCGCCGGCGGAACGGAGCCGAGGACGCCCTCCAGGATCGCGGGGACCTCCGGCCCGATGAGCGACAGGACCGCGTACTCGTCGCTGGCGTCCCTCGGCTCCACCTTCGACCAGAAGCGCATCTCCTCCAGGTACTGGAGCACCGGCTGGTCTGGCTGCTGGCGGGCCCCGGTCACGGTGCTCCCGGGATCGGTGTCCATCCACACACAGCCGTCGAGGTGGGCGAGCAGCAGGTGCGTCTCGACCCGCCCCTGGCTGTCGAGGATGAGCGCCTCCGTCCCGGCCCCCTCGGGCAGCTCGGTGACGTGCTGGGAGATCAGCAGGTGCAGCCAGCTGAGCCGGTCCTCGCCGGGGACCGCGATCACCTGCCGGTGGGAGCGGTCCACCACGACGGCGCCGGTCTCCGCGGCCCGCTGCTCGACGAAGGGATCACCGAAGTGCCAGGGCACCGCGCTGTCCGGCGAGTCGTCCGGGGCCGGCACCGCCTTCGGCAGCTCCAACAGGGGAGAGCGGTAGGTGGTCGGGGACCCGCTGGTCGGGTCTGCCATGAGTTCAGTCCTCCGATTCGGTGGCCGCGAGCCCGTCGGGAACCGGAAGCCCCGGCGCGGTTCGTCGGGCAGTGGGCACGGCGACCTGCCGTGGGAGCCGCGCCGTGACGGGCCGGGCCGTCCCCGCGAGGCCCACCCGCCCGATGGTAACCACCTCCGGGCCGCGCCCGGGGAGGTCGCCGGGGCGGCCCGACCGGCCACCGGGTGAGGTCGCCGAGGTCGTATCGTCTGCAGCCATGACCGTGCTGGCGCTGTTGGACGGAACGATCGTCGACCACACCGCCCCACTGCTGCGAGCCGACGACCTGGGGCCGCTGCGCGGGGACGGCGTCTTCGAGACCATCCTGGTCGTCGACGGTCGCCCGCGTGAGCTGGGCCCCCACCTGGACAGGCTGGCCCGCTCGGCGGCGCTGCTCGACCTCCCCCTGCCACCGAGGCAGGACTGGGAACGGGGTGTCCACGCGGTGCTGGGGGCGTGGCACGAGCCGGGGGAGATGGCGCTCAAACTCGTGTGCACCCGGGGCGTCGAAGGCGGTGACGGCACCCCGACCGCCTGGGCGATGGGCGTCGCCGTCGCCCCCGAGGTGCTGCGCAGGAGGGAGCAGGGCGTCGCCGCGATCACATTGGACCGGGGGTACGCCCCCGATCTGATGACACGGGCGCCGTGGCTGCTGCTGGGGGCGAAGACGCTCTCCTACGCCGTCAACATGGCCGCGCTCCGGGAGGCGGCCCGCCGCGACGCCCACGAGGTCGTCTTCGTGGCGACCGACGGGAGCGTGCTGGAGGGACCGACGTCAACCGTCGTGATCGCGGAGGGACGCCACCTGCGCACCCCGCCACCGGACAGCGGCATCCTCGTCGGCACCACCCAGCTGGCCCTGTTCCGGGCGGCCGAACGGGCCGGGTTCACCACCAGCGTGGAACCGGTCGGCGTGGACGAGCTGACCGCCGCGGACGGTCTCTGGCTGGTGTCAAGCGTCCGCCAGTTGACCCTGGTCAGGACCCTGGACGGGCGTGAGCTGCCGGACACGGGGACGCGGGCCGCGCTGCACGCCGAACTCACCGACCTGCTCGCCGCGGAGTACCGGATGTGAGCCGGGGGAGGGCGGCGCGGTGGTCCCGGCCGGCCCCGGAGGCCCGGCGTCGACCCCGAGGGTGGTCGGGCCGTGGGAGCGAGGTGCCGGGGCCCGGCCCCGGTGGCCGGGCGTCTCCCGGGAACGGCGGCCAGAGCACCCCACCGCTTCCGGTCAGCAGGAGCGCCCGGTGGGCACCCGGCCGCTCCGGCGTGGGGGCTCGGTCAGCCGACGACGCGGCGCAGCCGGGCCGAGATGTGCGGCTTGGGCGGCTGGCCGGCCAACGACCGCTCCTCGACATAGGCGAGGTCGCCGTCCTCGACGATGCCGTACAGCCGGTGGGCCGAGCTGACCTCCTCCGCCGACGCGGTCCGCAGCACGGTGTCGGTCGTCAGCTCCCAGGACGTCTGGTTGCGCTGCCGCCCGTAGAAGAGCTCCATCACACCACCGGAGTGGGCCAACAGCAGCTCGATGGTGTCGTCCGGCTGCGGACGCCACCAACCGACCTCCCGGGCTCCCGGGCCGATCAGCTCGCCGTCCGAGTCCAACAACCAGGAACGCGCCTCGTAGTAGAGGAACGGCCGGCCGTCGTGGGCGAACGTCACCTGCTGGCGGTACTGGTAGGGCTCGTCGAGCGACGGGTGCTCCGCAACGCCGTCACCGCGCCACACCCCGACCAGCGGCAGCAGGGACAGGCAGGCGTCGTTGAGGTTGGGTCCGAGCCGCAGGTTCGCGGTGTCCGGGGTCGACGGCAGGTCGTCGAACTCGGGGATGTTCCGGTCCCGCGTGCTCGCGGCGCGCTCCTCGGCCTTGCGCACCGCCTCGTCACCACTGCGGGTCCCGGGCTGGTCTGGCGTCGACATAGCTACTTCCGCGGTCCCGGGTCAGCGCTGGTCGGAGTACAGCCGGTAGATGACGTACACGGCGAACCACAGTACGAGCACCGTGGCGAGCCCCAGCAGACCGGTGAAGAACCATTCCCATCCCACACGCCGAGCATACCCATGACGTTCCGGGCACGACGACAAACGTAGGCAAGGTCATGGTGGACCGGCCCCCGGCGGGGCCGCCGGACCGGGACCCGACGTGACACCGCCCGGGGAGGCACCAGCCGGTCGAGCGAGCCCACCCGGCCGGTGCCCCTTCCGGCGGCCGTGCTCAGCTCAGCACGACGTCCGTGCGGTGGACGCCGACACCGTCCGCGGTGACCAGGGCCTCGCCGGTCCCGGCACGGTGCAGGGCCCGCACCCGCCAGGCCCCCGGGGCCGCGTAGAAGCGGAAGTCACCGCTGCCGGCCGAGACGACCTCCGCCGTGAACTCGCCCCCGCTGTCGAGCAGCCGGACGTAGGCGCCACCCACCGGTTCGTCACCGGCCAGCACCCGACCGGTGACGACGACCTGGTCCCCGCTGTCCCGAACCGGCTCGGCCGACTGCTGGGGAGCTCCACATCCCTCCATCGTCAGGACACCTCCGAGGGGTTGGCGACGGGCACCCCGACCAGCGAGCCGTACTCGGTCCACGACCCGTCGTAGTTCTTCACGTCCTGGTGGCCCAGCAACTCCCGCAGCACGAACCAGCTGTGGGAGGAGCGTTCGCCGATCCGGCAGTAGGCGATGGTCGGCCGGGAGCCGTCGAGCCCGGCCTCCTCGTACAGCGCCCGGAGCTCCTCGTCGGACTTGAAGGTCCCGTCCTCGTTCGCGGCCTTGCTCCAGGGCACGTTGATCGCGCTGGGGATGTGACCGGCCCGCTGGGCCGCCTCCTGCGGCAGGTGCGCCGGCGCCAGCAGCCTGCCGGCGAACTCGTCGGGGGAGCGGACGTCGACGAGGTTCTTCACGTTGATCGCCTCGACGACCTCGTCGCGGAACGCCCGCAGCGAGAGGTCCTGCTCGGAGGCGGTGTAGGTGGTGGCCTCCCGGACCGGGACCTCCTTGGTCAACTCCCGGCCGTCCAGCTCCCACTTCTTGCGGCCGCCGTCGAGCAGCCGCACGTCCTGGTGCCCGTAGAGCTTGAAGTACCAGTAGGCGTACGCGGCGAACCAGTTGTTGTTGCCGCCGTAGAGCACCACGGTGTCGTCGTTCGCGATGCCCTTCTCCGACAGGAGCTTCTCGAAGCCCGACCGGTCCACGAAGTCGCGTCGGACGTGGTCCTGGAGCTCCTCCTTCCAGTCCAACCGGACGGCGCCGGGAATGTGGCCACCGTCGTAGGCGGTGGTGTCCTCGTCCACCTCGGCGAACACGACCCCCTCGGTGTTCAGGTTCCGTTCGGCCCATTCGGTCGAGACCAGGACGTTCTCGCGGCTCATCTGGCGGCTCCTCGGTGTTTCGGTGGGTACTAGGGGCTGTCGGTCGTGGGGTGTCCGGTCGGCTCGGCGCGCGTGCTCCTCGCGAGGACGGCGCGCCGGACCAGCGCGTGCAACTCGCACCCGAGGCAGAGACCGAACACCGCGTTGAGCAGGGCGGCGGTCAGGGCGACGGCGGTGGCGGCGACACCCAGCGACGTGAGTCCGCTCGCGTAGCCGATCAACCCGAGCAGGGAGAAGGCGAAGCCCACCCCCTGAGCGAACCGGAGCGGACCGCTGTCCTCCCGGTTCACGTCCGACCGCAGCCTGGGCTGGATGGTCCGCCGGTAGACGTGCCCCCACGGGTTCAGCCGCAGGCTCACGAACGCGCACATCGCGAACAGCACCACCTGCGCGGCCAGCAGGCGCCAGCTCCCGGTGAGCAGGACGACTCCCAGGACCACACTGGTCACCAGGGCGGAGAACCGCGCACCGCGCGGGTCGACGGTCTGCTCAACGGACATGCTGGCCTCCTGACGGTGAGACGACATCTCGGCGAAGTCCGTCAGGGGCGGTGGGGGCGACCCGCGCGCGGAGGCACGGCGTGGCTGGTGGGCCACCGCTCGTGCCGCGCGGCTGGGCTGCTGCTACCGCCCGGTCAGCAGGTGCGACACAGGCTGCTCGCGACGCGGCACAGGTCGACCGCGCGTCGCTTGGTCAGCAGCAGTACAGGCACGGGATCGAGGTTACCCGAACGCCCGGGACGCGGGAAGGCTTCCCACCATCCGAAACGGGTGTTCACGCGACGGCCGCTGGCGCGCCGGACCGGGTCAGGGCCAGCGGCGGGCCAGCACCGCCCCGGTGCTCGTCGTGGTCCGAACAGGAGCGGCCACCCGCCCGGGGGAGGCTCAGGCCGGCCCGGCGGGGGGAGGGGACGCCGCCAGCAGCGGAGCCAGCGCCTCGGCGAGCGCCTCCTGCTTCGGGACACCGGTGAAGCGGAACGCCTCGCTGCCGTCGGCCCGCAGCACGAGCGTGGTCGGCGTCCGGCTGATCCGGAGCCGTTCGCCGACCTCCGGTGCGGTGGCCAGGTCGAGCTCGGTGTGGCGGAGCCCGGGAGTGGACCGGGCGAGGCGCGCCAGCACGACCCTGGTGTGCCGGCACGGTGCGCAGAAGGTGCTGGAGAGCTGGACGAGGGCCACGGTGGCCGGGCGCCCGTCCTCCTCCGGGCCCGCGAGCAGGCGGGCGGCCAGCTCACGGACGCGCTCCGGTACGCCTGTCACCGCGTTCTCCCCCCTCCGGGCCACCGTGCGAGGCCGGCCCTGCCGTGCCCGGTGGACCACTCCCAGGCCGCCGGCGGCGGCGAGGGCCGCGAGCAGTCCGACCAGGCCCGTGTCCAGCGCCACTCACCCGTTCCGGATCACCACGTCGGTGGCGGAGCCGGCCACCAGCAGCGCTCCGCTCTCCACCCGCACCGCGGTGGGGGTGACGTCGAGCGGCAGGTTGCCCGCCTCCACGGTCGTGCTGAACGAGCCCAGCAGGGACTGCTGGAGCTGGGGAGCGAGTTCCACCGGGCCGGTGCCGCCCGCGTCGACCGCCAGCCGGCTCGGGGAGATCCGCACCTGGGTGCCGCCGGTGAGCGAGATCGTCCCGATCACCGAGACCTCCACCTGTTCCCCGGCCAGGTCGATGGTCCCGGTCAGCTGGACGGCGGCGGTGGTGGCGTCCCCGGCCGAGGAGGCCTCGTCCCCGGCCTCCTCGGCCCCGCCTCCGGCCTCCTCGACCTCCTCAGGGGGTGCGGGTTCGATCCGCAGGTCAGGGATGCCGATCACCCGGCCGAGGTCGCTGGCCCGCAGGCGGACCCGCCCCTCGACCTCGTCGATGCGCACCTCCTGGAGGGAGCCGCCGATGACGTCGGACAGCGAGAGCCGGACGTGGCGGAGGGTGGCCTCGACACCCACGTCGCGCAGCTCACCGACCGGGACCCCGTTCGCCGAGACCTGGACGTCCCGGAAGTCGCCGGCCGCCGCTTGGGTGAGGAACGGGAAACCGTTGACCCGCACCTCCGGGTCGTCGGCGAGGCCGAGGACGTGGCGGAGACGGTTGGACACCTGGTATTCGGCGGCGGCGGCCGCGCCGAAGTCGGCGACCACGAGCAGCCCGGCCAGGATGACGATCGCGATGACTAACTTTTTCAACCGGACATTCCCGTCTTGATGAGGTGGCGGTGGCGAGGCGGCGGAACCGCGTGGTGGAGCAGCCACTGGGCGACCCGGTCGGCGAGGGCGGGGGTCATGCCCCCCTCGCCGTGCCCCATGTCCCGTTCGAGCCACAACTCGCCGTGTTCTCCGGCGGCGTCGTGCAGCGCCACCGCGTGGTCGGAGGGCAGGTAGTGGTCCCGCTCCCCGTGCAGGAGCAGCAGCGGCGTCGGCGCGACCCGGTCCGCCAGCTCGACGGGGGAGAGCGGCACGTCCCGCCACGGCTCGCCGAGCCGCACCCCCAGCGACCGGGCCACCAGTCTTCCGGCCGGCTGTTCCAACAACCAGTGCACGCGGCGCATGGGAGCGGTGTCCCGGACCCACCACCGGGCGGGGCCGCTCACCGCGCAGACGGCCTGGGGCCGGTGGGCGGGGTCGCTCAGCGCGGTGTGCCGCAGCACCACGGCGGCGCCGAGGGAGAAACCCAGGGTGGCGACGTGCCGGAAGCCGCAGTTGCGGGCGAACTCCACGCCGGCGGCGATGTCCAGGACCTCCCGGTCGCCCACGCTCGTGGTGCCCTCGGAACGGCCGTGCCCTCGGAAGTCGAAGGCGAAGACCGCCGCGTGCCTGGCGAGCCGGCGCAGGAGGCGGTCCATCGCCGGGGTGGCACTGTGGTTGGTGAAGCCGTGCGCGACCACGAGGGCGGTGTCGGCACGACCGGGGGGCGGGCAGCCCGCCGAGGGCCCCGGCAGGTGTACGCCGCGTAACCGCACGCGATCCCGTGTCACGGCTGTGACATGCGCGGTCAGCTCTCGTTTCGAGCGGGTCACGGTGCTTATACTCCCTCATGTTCGGAGGGCAACGAGGCCTGGTACGCCGGTCGTGACGTTGCTCGCCGTGGCCGGCACGAAGGGAGGCCACGGCATGGCTGGTTTCGAGATCCTGCTCCTCACCTCCGCCACGAACCCGCACGCCGTCCTACCGGCGCTGTCGCTGCTGCCGCACTGGGTGCAGGTGGCTCCCCTGGAACCCCTCGCGCTCGTCGACCGAGGGGCCAGCGACCTCGTCCTGGTGGACGCCACCACCGACCTCGCCGAGGCGCGGCGCCTCTGCGCCCTGCTCGAGGGGGCCGGTGCCGAGTCGCCGGTCGTGGTGATCGTCCCGGAGGGGGGCCTGGTCGCCCTCACCGAGGAGTGGGGCGTCGCGGACTTCCTCCTCCCCACCGCCGGACCGGCCGAGGTCGAGGCGAGACTCCGCCTGGTCCGTGGCCGGGGTGGACGCCAGCGGGACGGCGACGGCGACGTGGTCGCCTTCGGTGACCTCGTCATCGAGGAGTCCACCTACACGGCCAGGTTGCGCGGACGCGCGCTCGAACTGACCTACAAGGAGTTCGAGCTGCTCAAGTACCTCGCGCAGCACGCGGGCCGCGTCTTCACCAGGGCCCAGCTGCTCCAGGAGGTCTGGGGTTACGACTTCTTCGGCGGAGCCCGCACGGTCGACGTGCACGTCCGGCGGCTGCGGGCGAAGCTCGGGCCCGAGCACGAGCAGCTCATCGGAACCGTCCGCAACGTCGGCTACAAGTTCGTGCGCCTGGGCTCGGCGCGGGCGACCAGGGCGGAGGAGACCGCCGTCGCGCCGCGGCCGGCGGCCGCCCGCCCCGAACGGAACGCGGTGCCAGCCGG
>NZ_AGVX02000437.1 GCF_000239155.1 Actinoalloteichus spitiensis RMV-1378 | reverse complement strand
CCGGCGGCGGCCGCCGGCGGGAAAGCCGGCGGCGCTCACCACGCGCTCACCGTCCAACGCCTAGGCTGCGTACCTATGCTCCGCAGCTCGCGACCGCCGCGTCCACGCCGCCAGGCGACGTGGGGCCTGGTGTGCGCGCTGCTGGTGACTGCCGGCTGCGCCGACTTCTCGGAGCAGGACCAGCGGGGCGCCGTATGGTCGGAGCCGAGGACGCCGACCCCGGTCCAGCCCACCCCCTTCGACGCCACCCCGGAACGCCAGCAGCGGGACCAGCCGGACGAGTCGACCCCCGTGCCGCCGCCCGAAGGGTGCGTCGACCACCACGTCGCCGTCGTCGCCACCTGCCTCGACCCCGTCGCCGGCATCGCCGTGCTCCCCGACGGGGAGCACGCGCTCGTGGGTGAGGCCACCACCGGCCGCATCGTGCGAGTGGCCATCCAGGACGATCCGGAGCGCAAGGACCGGTACGAGGAGTTCGCCACCGTCGACGTGGACCCCTCCGGGGGTGGCCTGCTCGGGCTCGCCCTCTCCCCGAACTACCTGGAGGACGAGCTCGTCTACGCCTACGTCAGCACCCCGGAGGACAACAGGGTGGTGCGCGTGGCGCGCGGTGACAGCCCGAAACCGGTGCTCACCGGCATCCCTCGCGGTGGACCGGAGACCGGTGGGGCGCTCGCCCTGGACCCGGCGGGCGCGCTGCTCGTCGCCACCGGGGCGGCCTCGGACGCGGAGGCCCGCGACCCGGGTTCCCCCGGCGGCAAGCTGCTGCGCTTCACCCCGGGTGTCGACACCCCCGGAGGCAGCGCGGGCACGGCAGCGCTGGCCGTGGCCAGCGGGCTGAGCTCGCCGCACGGGATCTGCGTGGCACCGGAGACCGGTCAGACCTGGGTGACGGACCGGGCCGACGGTGTCGACCTGCTGCACCGGGTCGAGTTCGACGGCCCGCTCGGGGAGGCGGCGTGGAACTGGCCGGAACGGCCCGGGGTCGCCGGGTGCGCGGCCTGGGAGGACATGGTGGTGGTCCTGCTGACCGAGGACTCGGCGGCGGCGAACCTCCCGTTGGGGCCGGAGGGCGACTTCCTCGGGGCCCCCGAACTGAACATGGTCGACCTCTTCGGCCGGCTGGGCCCGCTGGCGCGGAGCGGTCAGGACGAGATGTGGCTGGGCACCCGCAACAAGGAGGGCGGGGAACCGGAGTCGTCCGACGACCGCGTGCTGGTCACCATCCGGCCCGAAACCGCCGTGGGCGGTCAGGACTGACCCCGACCGGGGCTGGCCGGAGGGCTGGTCCAGCCGCGCGGCGGGCGCGCCGGCCTCCCGCCCACGCTTGAACGCGCACCGGGTCGTGCTCCGGGGCACCGCCCTCGGCGGCCGGAGCACGACCCTGGTGGAGCCGCTCAGGCGGACACGGCCTCGATGACCAGCTCCCGGACACGTTTGGCGTCGGCCTGGCCCTGGGTGGCCTTCATCACCGCGCCGACGATGGCCCCCGCTGCCTGCACCTTCCCGCCCCGGATCTTCTCGGCCACGTCCGGGTTGGCCGCCAACGCGGCCTCGACGGCGGTGCGCAGCGCCGAGTCGTCGGAGACCACCTTCAGGCCCCGGGCGGCGACGACCTCGTCGGGCTCACCCTCACCGGCCAGGACCCCGTCCACGGCCTGCCGGGCGAGCTTGTTGGTCAGGGTTCCGGTGGCGACCAGTTCGATGACCCGGGCCACCTGGACCGGCGTGATGGGCAGCGCGGCGAGCTCCTCGCCCCGCAGGTTCGCCTGCTGGAGCAGGTAGGACACCCACCAGGACCGGGCCTCCGCCGAGGACGCGCCCGCCTCCACCGTCGCCGCGATGAGGTCGACGGCCCCCGCGTTCAGCAGGTCCCGCATCTCGGCGTCGGAGAGGTCCCACTCCCGTTGGATGCGGCGGCGGCGCTCCCACGGCAACTCCGGGAGCGTGCCGCGCAGCTCCTCCACCCACTCCCGGGACGGCGCGACCGGCACCAGGTCGGGCTCGGGGAAGTAGCGGTAGTCCTCCGAGGTCTCCTTGCGCCGGCCGGCCGAGGTGCTCCCGCTGGACTCGTCGAAGTGGCGGGTCTCCTGGAGGATCGACCCGCCCGAGGAGAGCACGGCGCCCTGCCGGGACATCTCGAACCGCACCGCCCGCTCCACGCTGCGCAGCGAGTTCACGTTCTTCGTCTCGGTGCGGGTGCCGAAGGTGTCGCTGCCCTTGGGCATGAGGGACACGTTCGCGTCGCACCGCAACGAGCCCTGGTCCATCCGCACGTCGGACACGTCGAGGGCGCGGAGCAGGTCACGCAGCGCGCTCACGTACGCCTTGGCGACCTCGGGGGCCCGCTCGCCGGCGCCGACGATCGGCTTGGTGACGATCTCGATGAGCGGGACGCCGGCCCGGTTGTAGTCCAGCAGCGAGTGCGCGGCACCGTGGATGCGGCCGGTGGCGCCGCCGACGTGCAGCGACTTACCGGTGTCCTCCTCCATGTGGGCACGCTCGATGTCCACCCGGAAGGTCTCGCCGTCCTCCAGCACCACGTCGAGGTAGCCGTCGAAGGCGATCGGCTCGTCGTACTGCGAGGTCTGGAAGTTCTTCGGCATGTCCGGGTAGAAGTAGTTCTTCCGGGCGAACCGGCACCATTCGGCGATCTGGCAGTTCAGTGCCAACCCGATCCGGATGGCCGACTCCACCGCCTTGCCGTTGACCACCGGCAACGCACCGGGCAACCCGAGGCAGGTCGGGCAGACCTGCGTGTTGGGCTCGCCACCGAAGTCGGTGGGGCAGCCGCAGAACATCTTGGTGTTCGTGGACAGCTCGACGTGCACCTCGAGCCCGAGCACCGGGTCGTAGGTGGCCAGGACGTCGTCGTAGTCCATCAGGTCGACGAGAGCGCTCACTTCTTCCTGCCCCTCCGCACGCTCCGGAACAGCAGACCGGCCGAGGTCACCAGCGCCGCCAGGTGCAGCACGGCGTTGACCAGCGACAGCCGGTCCGACTCCTGCCGGGCCTTGCGCAGTTCCGACAGCGAGCCCACCGCGCCGAACACCAGACCCCCGAGGTTGAACAGGATCTTGATCAGGCTCTGCTGCTCGTCGTCGTCCAGCTTGTCGGTTATCTCGCGGTCACCCGCCACTTGTGCGTCTCCTCATCCCATTCGGTCCGACTGTCGACCCTTCACGACTTCACCGGAGAAAGCCCAGGTCGCGGAGCTTGTCGGCGGTACGTCGCCGCCACCTATCGTAGGAGGGAACCCGACGGAGCTCAGTGTGGCGGGCCCGCTCCGCCAGCAACGGCAGGTACTCGTTGACGTCCCGCCTCCGACGGCGCCCACGTCCGGTGTTCATCGCCTCGGCGAGGGTGCGTTTGGGGTCGCTGAGCCGCTCGACATCCCGAAGGCGGTCCGCCTCGAAGACGTCACTGGTGCTCGGCGCGCGGCGGGCGAGCCGGTTGACCAGCTCGACGTCGGCGAGCGCCCACGCCTCCATCTCCCGTACCGGGGCCAACTCCACCAGCGGAGGCAGTCCGGGACTTCCGCCGAATTCGGCCGCCTCCCAGCAGGAGAGCATCGGGGTCCAGCTCCGCTCCCGCTCCCGCTCCGGGTCGGTGGTGCCGTCGTAGTGGAAGAACACCAGGTCGGGACGGGGAGTGAGCTCGGCTACCTGTTCGGTGAACCGCTGCCAGGGCTTGTCCTGTCGCCGTTGGAAGGTGAGGGGTTCGGCCAGGTCGAAACCAGCGCTGGTCCCAGTACTTCCGATGTCACGCAGGGCGCGGAACACGATCACGCGGAAGAACGTCTCGTCCGTGGGCCCCTCCACGAGGATCGCCGTGTTGAGCGGGCGCACTCAGTCATCCTCCAGCAACCGCCGAGCGCGCTCCCGGTCGATCCCGGGCAGCGCGCGTTGCTCGTGCCGCGACACCGCATGAACCTTAAGGTCGAGCTGGGCCTGACCAGCCCGGACGCCACCCCGGCTCCTGCTCAACCGGGAGGGTTCGTCCAACGAACGGGCCCGCGAGACCCGGCTGCTCCCGCCGCCGGGCTCGACCCTGCTCACCCAGTCCATGACGATGATGTCCGCAGGATCGACCACGAACAGCACCAGCGGCGAGTGGCTGGACAGCACCAGTTGCGCGAGGGGCTCCTCCCCCGCGTCCGCGTCCACCGGGTGGGTGACGAGGTTCCGGAGCAGTTCCACCAGCGCCCTGAACCGCTGCGGGAAAATGCCGTTCTCGGGCTCCTCGAAGCAGATCAGACCCCGGTACTTCGGGTCGTGCAGCGCGGCGAGCAGGGCCAGTACCCGCATGGTGCCATCCGAGGCGATGCGCGCACTCACCCTGCCCTCGTCGCTGGTGTCGAGGTGGATCTCCCACTGACCGGTCGCCGGGTTCTCCTCCACCTCCACCCCGCTGAACCCGCGCACGACCTGGGCGAGGTCCACCGTGATGTCGTCCAGCACGCTGCCCTGGTCGAGGGAGGTCTCCCGTTCGATCCTCCGGAGCACCTTGGCGAGGTTCCCGCCGGCTGGTTCCAGCTGGTCGCCCCGTTGCTCCGGGGTGCTCGGGCTGCGCAGCGCGACCGGGTCGAGCTGGAGGAAACGCCAGGACTCCATCTCGCGGCGGAGCGCGTAGAGCAGGGGGAACTCCACGGTGGAGGTGATGCTGGAGAGCACGGTGGCCTCCGCCGCGTGCGCTGGCAGCTGCCGGGCCCGCCCCTGGTTGCCCTCCTGCCGGATGGAGAAGACCGCGTCCCCGGCGCTGTTGGTCTCGGTGACGAGAAGATCCGAGGTCCGCCGGTACGCGAGTTTGGCGTCGCGGAACTCCCGGCTGACCCGCTGGTACCGGACCCAGCCGTCATCCTTGCGGCGGATGGGTCGCGCCTCCTCGGAGACGACGAACAGGCGGGGAGAGCCGTCCTCGACGGTGCGGCGCTCGATCTTCAGCTCGTACCGCAGCCGGGTGTGCGTGACCTGCACCTCCCGGCCGAAGGGGTCGACGACCGTGGGCTCCAGCAGCACCTCGACGGCGAAGCGCATCTGGTTGACGGCCGTTCCGTCGCCTTTCCAGCGGAACAGCTCGGAGAGGTCACCCCTGGCCCCGGTACAGGCGTCGTAGAGGGACGGGGAGCTGGCGAGCCGCCCCAACAGCTGGATCGCGTCGAACAGGTTGGACTTCCCGCTGGCGTTTTGGCCGAGGATGGCCAGGAACGGCGGGATGTCCAACCCGAAGTCGGCGAACGACTTGAAGCCGTCGACCTCGATCCGGGTCAGCACAGCGGCCGTCCCGGAACCGTGGCCATCAGGCGGTCACCGCCAGGTCGGGGACCCGCTGGATCAGCGGTCCGCCCTGTGCGGCGTCCCGCGCCACCTCGAAGGCCGCGCTGACCCGGTACATCCGGTCGTCGGCCTGCGCGGGTGCCATGACCTGGAGTCCCACCGGCAGCCCGTCCTCGTCGGAGAGCCCGGAGGGCACGCTCATGGCGGCGTTGCCGGCGAGGTTCGCCGGGATGGTGCACAGGTCCGCCAGGTACATGGCCAGCGGGTCGTCCACCCGCTCCCCGATCCGGAACGCCGTGGTCGGCGTGGTCGGCGACACCAGCACGTCGACCTTCTCGTAGGCGGCGGCGAAGTCGCGGGCGATCAGGGTGCGAACCTTCTGCGCCTGCCCGTAGTAGGCGTCGTAGTAGCCCGAGGACAGCGCGTGCGTTCCGATCATGATGCGGCGCTTGACCTCCGGGCCGAAGCCGGCCTCCCGGGTCAGCGACATGACCTCCTCGGCGGAGAGCCTGGCCCCGTCGTCGCCGACCCGCAGGCCGTAGCGCATCGCGTCGAACCGGGCGAGGTTCGACGAGCACTCGCTGGGCGCGATCAGGTAGTAGGCACCCATCGCGTAGTCGAAGTGCGGGCAGGAGACCTCGACGATCTCGGCGCCGAGCTCGGCGAGCAGCTGCACGGCGGCGTCGAAGGACCGCAGCACGCCGGGCTGGTAGCCCTCCCCCGCGAACTGGGTGACCACGCCGACGCGGACGCCGGTGAGGTCGCCGCTGGCGCCCTGCCGGGCCGCCGCGACCACGGGGGGAACGGGCGCGTCGATGGAGGTGGAGTCCAGCGGGTCGTGGCCGCCGATGACCTCGTGCAGGAGCGCGGCGTCCAGGACCGTCCGGGCGCAGGGGCCGGCCTGGTCCAGGCTGGACGAGAAGGCCACCAGCCCGTAGCGGGACACACCGCCGTAGGTGGGCTTCACGCCGACGGTGCCGGTGACCGCGCCCGGCTGGCGGATCGAGCCGCCGGTGTCGGTCCCGATGGCCAGCGGGGCCTCGAAGGCGGCCAGCGAGGCGGAGGACCCGCCGCCGGAGCCGCCGGGAACGCGGTCCCGGTCCCAGGGGTTCCTGGTCACCCCGTACGCGGAGTTCTCGGTGGAGGAGCCCATCGCGAACTCGTCCATGTTCGTCTTCCCGAGCACGACGACGCCCGCCTCGCGCAGCCGGCGGGTCACGGTCGCGTCGTAGGGCGGCAGCCAGCCGTCCAACATCCGGGAACCGCAGGTGGTCGGGACGCCCTTGGTGGTGAGGATGTCCTTCAGCGCCAGGGGGACACCGGCCAGCGGGGACGCCGGCGCCTCGCCGGCCGCGAGCGCGGAGTCCACGGCTTCCGCGGCCGCCAACGCGCCGGCCTCGTCAACGTGGAGGAACGCGTGGATCTCGGGGTCCACCGCCGCGATGCGGTCCAGGTGGGCCTGGGTCACCTCGACGGCGCTCACCTCGCGGCGGTGGATGCGCTCGGCCAGGTCGGCCGCCGTGGAACGGGTGATCTCGTCGGACACGGGGTTGCTCACTGCTCCTCCCCGAGGATGCGCGGAACGCGGAAACGGTTCTCCTCCACGGCGGGGGCGGCGGCGAGCGCCTCCCGCTGCGTCAGGCCCGGGCGGACCTCGTCGGGGCGGAAGACGTTGGTGAGGGGCACCGCGTGGGAGGTGGGGGGGATGTCCCCGGCCGCCACCTCACCGACCTTGGCCACCGACTCCAGGATCACGCCGAGCTGGGAGGCGAAGGTGTCGAGTTCCTCCTCGGTCACGGCCAGCCTGGCCAGCCGGGCGAGGTGCGCGACCTCGTCACGGGAAATGGCGGGCAAAACGAGAACCCCCTGATCGTGGTTCGCGAGGGTGGACAGGGAATGACCTCGCCATTCTATGGGTGGGCGGGGCACACCCCGTACCGGCCCGCACCCGCCGCCGCGAGCACCGGGATGCGGGCTGACCGGCTGGCCCCGCCATCGCCCGTCCTCGTCGGGCTGCCAGACTGGACCGGTGGACGGCCCCGCCGGAACACCCGCTCGAACGACGGGTCACGGCGATTTCACCCGAATTCCTGGCGGGGGCCTTTCCCGTGTTGACGGCGAGTGGGATGCTTGATCGACAGCGCGGGCGGCGATCCCGTCCCAGGGCGCTGATCTGTCACCATTCGGCGGCGACGTGCCGTGCACCGCGCGGGCGGCGAGGTTCCGCGCACAGTAGCAGGAGGCTGTGGATTCAGTGTCCTTCCTGATCCGCGTACAGCTGCCGGACGAGCCCGGCAAGCTGGGCGCGGTGGCCACCGCCCTGGGAGAGGCGGGGGCTGACATCCTCAGCGTCGACGTGGTGGAGCGTGGTTCCGGCGTCGCCATCGACGACCTGGTGGTCGAACTGCCCTCAGGTCGGCTGCCGGACGTGCTGATCACCGCCGCCGAGTCCATCGACGGGGTCGAGGTCGACGCCGTCCGCCCCTACGCGGGGGTGCTCGACACCTTCCGCGAACTGGAACTCGTCGAGGACGTCGCCTCCGATCCCAGCACCGGTCTGGACGTCTTCGTGCAGGGCGTGCCACGCATCGTCCGCTCCGGGTGGGCGATGGTCGTGGGCGACAACGGCGAGGGCGCCTTCCGCCTCGCCGCGAGCGCCGCCGCGCCGGAGACCAGGGCGCTGAGACTGCCGTGGTTACCACTGGACCACGCCGCCATCCTGGACGGCGAGGAGGAGTGGGTGCCGGCGACCTGGCGGGAGCTGGGCACGGAGCTGGCGGCGACCCCGCTCGGGAAGCCGGACCGGGTCCTGCTGGTCGGCCGGCCCGGCGGGCCGATGTTCCGGGCCTCGGAACTGGCGCGGCTGGCCCACCTCACC
Source organism: Actinoalloteichus spitiensis RMV-1378 (assembly GCF_000239155.1). GTDB lineage: Bacteria > Actinomycetota > Actinomycetes > Mycobacteriales > Pseudonocardiaceae > Actinoalloteichus_B > Actinoalloteichus_B spitiensis. Next base: position 63 of record NZ_AGVX02000437.1, on the reverse strand, counting down.
GGCATCGTCGCCACGATCCTCGTCGACGGGCGGTAGCACACGGCCCCGGCGGGCCGCCGCCGC
>NZ_AGVX02000438.1 GCF_000239155.1 Actinoalloteichus spitiensis RMV-1378 | reverse complement strand
CGACGCCGTCAGGGACGGGCGGGGGCGGGTCAGCCGTCCTCCGGGGGTGGGAAGGTCGCGGCGAGTCGGAGCCCGGAGATCCAGTGGGCGGCGGCGGTCACCGCCGTGACGAGTCGGGAGACCCGTTCCGGGGTGAACCGGGTGGTGGGGCCGCCGAGCGCGAGGGCGGCGATGAGGTGGCCCTCGCCGCCGAGGATGGGCGCGGCGATGCCGGAGACGCCGTTCTCCCGTTCGCCGTGGGTGACGGCGTAGCCGTTGGCCCGGGTCTGTTCGACCTGTTCGCGCAGTTGCGCGATGTAGCCGGGTCCGTAGGGCGAGTTGACGGCGGCGGCCTCGACGACCTCGTCCGGCGCCCCGGTGAGCAGCACCTTGCTGGAGGCTCCCGCCCACAGCGGGAGGCGGTCGCCGATGCGGACCACCTGCCGCAGGGTCTGCGGGCCCTCCTGCTGGGCCACGCACATCCGGTGCGGTCCCTGCCGGACGTAGAAGCTGGTGGTCTCGCCGCACTCGTCGGCGAGCCGGCGCATGGCCTGCATGACCGGTTCGGGGAGTTCCCAGGCGGCCCGGGCCAGTCGTGCCCAGCGGAGGAGGCCGGCGCCGACGGTGATCTGGCCGTCCGGGCGCAGCCACAGCATCCCGGTCTGCTCCAGGGTGTCGACCATGCGGACCAGAGTGGTCTTGGGCAGGCCGGTGGCCCGGGCGAGGTCGCTCACCGTCCAGCTCAGCGTGTCCTCGTCGAACCTGGCCAGCACCTCGACCGCGCGGGCGACGCTGCGGATGCGGCCGCCGCCGCCCTCCTCGTCCGAGGTGCTTCGGGTCGTGCCGGAGGACTCGGTGACGCCGGGTGGGGCGCCGGTCTCGGTCATGGCGGCTCTCCTCGTGGGCCGGGCGGGGAAGGACGCCACCCAGGTTCTCATGCGACCTCAGAGCGGAACAAGTAGTCCGCTGTGCGGTTCAACCGGATGGCTGGATCGAGCCAGTGGTCCACTCAGTCGCTCGCTGGAGGTCCTCGACCCGCCGGCCGGCGTGCCGGGCCGGTCGCCGCTGGTGGCGAGGTCGCGGACGGCCAGGGCGCGGGTGGCCGCCCCGCGTCCCCATGGAATGCCAGACACCGGCGCGCCGCCGCGCGCCGCGGCCCGGTGGCCCTCCCCGACGAGCCCGGCCCGGGTGGTCCCGTCACGTGACGGGACCACCCGGGAGGCGATGGGGGTTCAGTCCCGCTCGTCGCTCTTGACCGCCAGCACGGGCATGGGCGCGTCCAGCAGCACCCGCTGCGCGGTGCTGCCCAGCAGGAACTTGCCCACCAGGCTGCGCTTGCGGATGCCGATCACCACGAGCGCGGCGTCCCGCTCGACGGCGAGGTCGATGAGGGCGCCGGCGACGTCCCTGTCCCTGCCCTCGGTGCGCACCTCGTACTCCAGCCCGGTCTCGTCCAACCGCGCGCGCAGCGCGACGACCTCGGCGTCGGTCGCGCCGTGGTCCTCCCCGCTCTCCTCGTGCTCGGTGTGCAGCACCACCAGTGACTGCCCGCGCAGGGTCGCCTCCTCGACGGCGCGGCTGATGGCCGCGCGGCCCTCGGGGTTGTCCCGGTATCCCACGACAATCGGCATTCAGTCCACCTCTTCAACTAGGAGCTGATCCGCAGAGCGGTTCGGTTTGACCGTTTCCCTCTGCTTCGCCCGTGATGCGCGAAAGCATCCCATGTCCACAGCCGCAGGTCAGCGGCCCAGGTAGGACGCGTTGCTCCTGCGAAGATGCCGGGACTGTAGCCCAACTCATAGGGCAGCCCTTATGGTGGCACGACCGAATCGCCAGGCGGACCTACTCGGGCCTGTGTCGTCCCCCGTTTCGCCGGGGTCGGCGACGGCCGGTGCGACTCGGTTCAGGCATCAGGAAGGAGTTCGACATGCGGCCCAAGCGACCGCTTGTCACCGGCATCTACGGTGTTGTCGTTGCCGCGCTCGTCGTGCTGGCCGGGATAGACGCCGGGAACAGCGCGGCCGGTGCCAGCGCCAGAAACAAGCTGACCCTGATGGCCCCCGCCGCCCCCGGCGGCGGCTGGGACCTCGCCGCCCGCGAGTCCCAGCAGGCCCTGCGGTCCTCGGGAATCGTCAACAACGCCCAGGTCGTCAACGTCCCCGGAGCCGGCGGCACCATCGGCCTGAGCCAGACCGTGGGCCGCGCCGGCGACGAGACCACGCTGATGGTCACCGGCACCGTCATGCTCGGCGCCGTCGAGGTCAACGGCTCCGAGCACGGCCTGGACGACGTCACCCCCATCGCCCGGCTCGCCGACGACTACGTCGTGGTCGTCGTCCCCGCCGACTCGCCCTACCAGACCCTGGACGACTTCCTGGCGGACTGGCGGAGCAACCCGCACGGAACCGCGATCGGCGGCGGTTCCCTCGGCGGCACCGACCACCTGCTCGCCGGCCTGCTCGCCCAGGAGGGCGGCGTCGACCCGGGCTCGCTCAACTACATCTCCTACGCCGGTGGCGGCGAGGTGATGACCGCCCTGCTGTCCCACACCGTCGCCGTGGGGGTCAGCGGCTACAACGACTTCTCCGACCAGATCGAGGCCGGTCGCCTGCGCGCGCTCGGGGTATCGGCCGCCGAGCCGGTCGAAGGCATCGAGATCCCCACCTTCATCGAGCAGGGCGTGGACGTCGAGCTGCCCAACTGGCGCGGCGTGATGGCACCGCCCGGACTGACCGACGAGGCCAGGGCCGAAATGGAGGCCATCATCACCGAGATGGTCGAGACCGAGGAGTGGGCCGACGCCCTGGACCGCAACCGCTGGGCGGACACCTTCATGGTCGGCGAGGAGTTCGAGGAGTTCCTCGACCAGGACATCGCACGTATTCGACAGGTCATTGAGGAGCTGGGACTGTGAGCAGCACCGTGGAGTCCTCCTCGGGTGCCGGGACGGAACACAGATCGTTCTGGACCGGGCGGAGTGGGCTCGTCGTCGCCGCCTTCCTGCTGGGGCTGGCGATCTTCCTCACCTACGGCACCCTCACCATGGAGGTGCCGCCCAACGTCAGCTCACCGGGACCGCAGTTCTTCCCGACCATCGTCACGGTGCTGACCTACCTGCTCGCGGTCCTGCTGGCCGTGCAGGTCATCCGCCACCCCTCCGTCCCCCAGGAGGAAACCGCCGCCGAGGAGACCGACGGCGCCGCCGAGGAGGAGGGCGCCGGGGAAGGGGCCGAGGCATCCGGCGAGGAGACCCCGGCGTCCGCTGGTGGCGCCGGTGAGCGACCGGCCGTCGAGCGGTACCGCACCCACACCGACTGGCGGACGGTCGGCATCGTGGTCGCCTCCTTCGTGGCCTTCACCGTCCTGCTGGTGCCGGTGGGCTGGCTGATCTCGGGAGCACTGCTGTTCTGGGGCGTCACCTACGCCCTGCACGGCAAGCGCCCGCTGTTCGACGCCAGCGTGGCGCTGGTGGTCTCCTCCGTGATCCAGCTGGCCTTCTCGGCCGGCCTCGGGCTCAACCTGCCCGCCGGAATCCTGGGTGGGGTGTTCTGATGGAAGCCTTGAATAACCTCTTCGAGGGTTTCGCCGGCGCGGTCAGCCCGATCAACCTGCTGTGGGTCGTGGTGGGCGCGGTGCTCGGCACCGCCGTCGGTGTCCTGCCCGGTCTCGGCTCGGCGATGGCGGTGGCCCTGCTGCTGCCCGTCACCTTCAGCCTCGACCCCATCGGCGCGTTCATCATGTTCGCCGGTGTCTACTACGGCGGTCTGTTCGGTGACTCCACCACCGGCATCCTGCTCAACACCCCGGGCAACAGCTCGGCGATCGCCACCACCTTCGAGGGCCACCGGATGGCCAAGGCCGGGCGGGCACCGCAGGCCCTGGCCACCTCGGCGATCGGCGCGTTCACCGGCGGCATGATCGCCACCACCCTGGTGGTGTTCTTCGCCCCCCACCTGGCCGAGCTGGCCAGCCTGTTCGGTCCGGCCGAGTACTTCGCGCTGGCGGTGTTCGCCTTCGTCGCCACCGCGACGGTGGTGGCCGAATCGGTGATCAAGGGCCTGGCGGCCCTGGTCATCGGTCTGGCCCTGGCGATGGTCGGCATCGACGGCCCCTCGGGCGCGTCCCGGTTCACCCTCGGCATGCCCCAGCTGTTCGACGGCGTGGCCATCGTGGTCATCACCGTCGGCCTGCTGGCGCTCGGCGAGGTGCTCTTCGTGGCCTCCCGCATCCACCGGGACAAGGGGCGCACCACCACCCCGTTCACCGGGCGGCCCTGGCTGAGCAGGTCCGACGTCCGCAAGGCGTGGCCGGCGTGGCTGCGCGGCGCCGGCTTCGGCGTCCCGTTCGGGGTCATCCCCGTCGGCGGGTCGGAGATCCCGACGTTCATGGCCTACGGCACCGAACGCCGGTTGGACCGCCGCCGGAAGAACCCGATGTTCGGCAAGGGCGCCATCCAGGGCGTCGCCGCACCGGAGGCGGCCGGCAACGCGACCGCGGGCAGCGCGATGGGCGCCCTGCTCGCCCTGGGACTGCCGACCTCGGCCACGGCGGCGATCATGCTGGCCGCGTTCCAGCAGTACGGCATGCAGCCCGGTCCGCTGCTGTTCGAGCGCAACGCCGAACTGGTCTGGACGCTGCTGGCCAGCCTCTTCATCGGCATGGTGGTGCTGCTGATCCTCAACCTGCCCTTCGCGCCGTTGTGGGCGAAGCTGCTGATGATCCCCAAGCACTACCTCTACGCCGGGATCTCGGTGTTCTGCGGCCTCGGCGTCTACGCCACCAGCTCCTCGACAGCCGACCTGGTGTTGTTGCTGCTCATCGGCCTGCTCGGGTTCATGATGCGCCGGTACGGGCTACCGCTGGCGCCGGTGCTCATCGCGGTGATCCTCGGGCCGCTGGCCGAGACCGAGCTGCGCCGGGCACTGGCCGTCAGCGAGGGGGACGTGGGCATCCTCTTCGACAGCGGCATCGCGGTGACGCTGTACGTGATCCTGGCGCTGGCCGTGCTGTTCATGGTGGTCAACAAGATCCGCCGGAGGGTGCGGCAGGACATCTGACCTGGTGCCGGCCTCCGGTCGGCCACGTGGTGCCGTCGTCGCGGTGTCCCCGGGAACCCCGGGGGCACCGCGACGTTCGCGTTCCGGGGTCGGGCCGCCCCCGGGACGTCCCTTCGGCAGGTGCCCGGTGCGACGTCCCGCGCCGGCGTCCCGACCTCCTCGTGCCGGCTCCGCCCATCCCGGGCCTGGGAGCGGCGCGCCCTCCCGCCGCCACCCGCGCCGACCGCTGACCAGCTCCGGCCGTGGTCTGCTGGAGGTGTACCGCTGAGTGGTACGGTGAGACCGCTCTACGGTTCACCTGGTGCGTCGGGGACGGCGCGACGACGAGGGAGGTCAGGAATGCCCACGGCGGCGACCGACGGCGAGGGTCTGCTCAGCGGCGTCCGGGTGCTGGATCTCAGCAACGTCCTGGCCGGCCCCTACGCCAGCTACCAGCTCGGCCTGTTCGGCGCCGACGTCATCAAGGTCGAGGTGCCCGGCAGCGGCGACCTCGCCCGACAGCTGGGCGCCGACCCCGACCTGAACCGGGACCTGCTCGGCGCGTCCTTCCTCGCCCAGAACGGCGGCAAACGCTCGGTCACCGTCAACCTCAAGTCCGAGGCCGGCCGGGAGGTCTTCACCCGCCTGGTGGCCCAGGCCGACGTCCTCGTGGAGAACTTCCGCCCCGGAGTCCTCGCCCGCCTCGGCTTCCCCTGGGAACGCCTCCAGGAGATCAACCCGCGCCTCGTCTACTGCGCCATCTCCGGCTTCGGGCAGAGCGGCCCCCTGCGCGACCGGCCCGCCTACGACCAGATCATCCAGGGCCTGTCCGGGATGATGGCGGTCACCGGAACCGAGGACACCGCCCCGCTGCGCGCCGGCTACCCCGTCGGCGACACCCTCGGCGGCCTGGCCGCCGCCATGGCCGTCGCCGCCGCCCTCGTCCGGGTGGCCCGCACCGGGGTCGGCTCCTGCCTCGACGTCTCCATGCTGGAGAGCGCGATCACCGCCCTGGGCTGGGCCGCCTCCAACCACCTCATCGCCGGCCGCGACCCCGTGCCCATGGGCAACGAGAACGCCACCGCCGCCCCCTCCGGCACCTTCCGCACCGGCCACGGCGCCCTCAACATCGCCGCCAACAAGCAGGAGCAGTTCGAGGCCGTGTGCCGGGTCGTCGGCCGCCCCGACCTGGCCACCGACCCCCGCTTCGCCCGCCGCGAGGACCGCAAGACCCACCGGCTGGGG
>NZ_AGVX02000439.1 GCF_000239155.1 Actinoalloteichus spitiensis RMV-1378 | reverse complement strand
GGGGAGCGGCTGGCGGGGACTGCGGCGGCTGGGTGTTCGCCGGGCCCGGTGTCGGCGAGGTCTGGCCGCCCGTGGTGGTGGGTGGCGGTGGCGTGTAGGACTGTCCACCGCTGGTGGGCGGTGGGGCGGACGGGGTGGGCGGCTCGGTGTCGGTGGGGCCGGACCTGGGGGTGGGTTGCGGTGCGGGGTCGTTCGGGGTCGGGAGAACCGGCGCGGTCGGACCGTTCGTGCTCGGCTCCGGCGTGAGCGCGGTCGAACCACCGCTGGACGTCACCGGGGCGGGCGAGCCGCTGTTCGTGACCACCGGCGTGGGTCCGGGGGTGCCCGTCGTGGTGGGAACGGGAGTTCCGGTCACGGGGGTGCTCGTGGTCGGCACGGCGGTGGGCACCGGGCGTGCCGTTGGTGCCGGCGGCGGAGCGCTCTGCTGGTTGGGGTTCGTCTGTTGCGTCGTGGTCTGCCCACCCGTGTTGGTGTGGGTCCCGGAGCCGGACTGCGTCGTGGCCGGGGGTGCCACCGGGGTGTCGGTGCGCTGCCCGGACGTGTCGGAGCTCGTGGTGGTGGGATTGCTGGGGTGCGGCGTGCCACCACCCTGTTGTCCCTGGTGGGGAGCCGGGGTCAGCTGGCTGCCGGTGTCGCCCGCGGCCGGTGGGCGCTGCACGCCCGTAGGAGCCTGTTCGGTGGTGGGGGGAGGGCCGGTGCGGCCGTTCTGGCTCGCGCCCGAGTGCTCCGCCTCCGGGAAGCGGCCACCTGGCACCGGCCCCTGCGCGCCCCGGTCCGAGGACGGGCTCGAGGCGGGTTCGGAACGCCCGGTGTCCTGGGTGCGGCCCGTCGAGGTGTGCTGGTCGGGGGTGACACGGGTGGGGCCGTCGGAGGAGTCCCGCTGCCCGGGTCCCGGCTGGGCCTGCGACTGACCGGGGGTGCCGTTGTCGTGCCCGGGGGTGCGGTAGCCGCCACCTCGGTGGTCCTCGGTGACGGGTGTGGTCCGTTCCTGCTCGGGTCGGCTGTCGGAGTGCTGTCCTCCCCGGTCGCCGGTCCGCTGGCCGTCGTCGCCGGTCCGCTGGCCCGCACGGTCGTCGCCGCGCTCCGCCACGCCGTCCCGCCCGGTCCGGTTCTCCTCGGTACCGGGTTCCGGTCGGCCGGCGGAACGCTCTCCCCTGCCCGAGCCAGCGTCGTCGCCACCACCGCGCTCCCCGCGCTGACCAGCCCCCTGCTCGGAACCACCAGAGCGGTGACCGTCCTGGTACTCCGAACCGGAACCGCGCTCACCACCGGACCACCGGCCGTCCTCACCCACCCGCTGACGCGAGGAATCCTCACCCCAGCCCTGCTCACGCTGGCCCCCGCTCCCCCGCTCACCACCGGAACGCTGGTCCAACGAGTCCTCACCACGACCACCGCCCCGCTCACCACCGGAACGCTGGTCCTCCTCACCCGTCCGCTGCCCCGCACGACCCTCCGAGTGCTCCGACGACGAGCCGTCCCGACCCCTCCCGGCGTCGTCGCCACCACCGCGCTCCCCGCGCTGACCAGCCCCCTGCTCGGAACCACCAGAGCGGTGACCGTCCTGGTACTCCGAACCGGTGCCCCGGCCCGGGGTTCCACTCGAGTCGCGGTCGTTCGACTCCCGTCCGGGGCGGGAGTCCTCGCCGCGTTCGTCTCCGTTGGCGCGGTCGCCGGTGTCGGACCGGCTGTCCGAGCCGAGGCGCGAGTCGCCGTACTCGTCGCCGCCCGTCCCGGAGTCGCGGCCGGAGGGGAGGTTCTGCCCGGGGCCGCGGACGTTCTCGCCCGGGGTTGCCTCGCCGGACCGGTGTTCGCCAGTCCCCTGGCGGTCGCCGGTCCCTCCCCCGGAGGTGTTGTCGGCTCCCCCTCCGCGCTGCCCGTCGCCTCGGCCCTCGCCGAAGTTGGACTCCTGCCCGCTCTGGCCGTGGCCGGTGTCGGCGTGCGCGTACTCCGGCGCGGAGTCCCTGCCCTGGTTCCACCCGCTGTCGCCGCCGTGGGAGTTCGACTGCCGGTTCCCGAGCTGGTCGCCGGTTTCCTGGTGTCCTCCGTAGCCGGAGGAGTCGCCCCGCGATGTCCATTCCCGCGTGTTCTCCGGCGATCCCACGGTCTCGGGTCGGTCGTGGGAGGGGACGCTGCCGCCGCCGTGCTCGCCCCGGGACTCGGTGACGATGCCCTCGCCCGTGCCGTGCTGCCCGCCGGGGACGGTGTCCCGCCCCGCGGGCTGGTCGCGGTCGTGCTGGCCACCGTTCTGGGAGCCGGAACGGGAGCTCTGGTTCGGCTGGTTGGACTGGTTGGACTGCTGGTTCTGGTTGGACTGCTGCCCGGAGCCCTGCTGGCTGCCCACGTGACCGGGCAGCACGCCGTTGCCGCCCAGGTTCCGCTCACCGCCGCCGGGAGCGTCCTGCCCGGCGGTGCCCCCCGTGCCGTGCTGGTCGCCGCGCGCGTCCGGTGTGACCTGCGTGGAGGAGTGGTGGCCGCCGGGTGTCTCCCCCGGGGTGGTGCTCCGGTTGTGGGGAGCGCCGACGCCCTCCGTTCCGTCGGGGCCGAGCTGGGACCCGGTGCTCGGGCGCTCCGCGTTCCCACGGTCGCCGCCGTGCTGGCCGCCGCTGTCCTGGTGTCCGAACTCGGTCGGGTTGCCCCGGCTGTTGGTGCCGCCGCCCGTGGTCTGGTCCTCGGCGGGCGGTGCCTCGCCGCCACCCTCCTGGACCGGGCCCTGGTCGGTGTCCGTGTCGAGCGTCGGCGGACCCGCGAGGTCCCCGCCGGTTCCGCTCTCGACCCCGTCGCCCTCGCCGCCACCGCCACCGCCTCGCCCGCCTCGGCCGCTGAACCCGCCGAAGAAGCCCGCGCTGATCGAGAACGGGTTGAACTCGCCGCCCATCGCGGCGGCGGTGGCGGCGTCGCTGATGCCGGCGGCGGCGCCCTCCCGCGCCGCTCCGCCGAACATGCTGAGTGCCTCGCCCGGCTTGGAGTTGTGGAAGTTCTGCGGCCCGCTGCCGAACTTCCCGTCGCCGATCCGGTTGCCCAGTCCGCGCCCACCCGCACCGAGGATGCCGCTGGCCGCGCCGTTCGTCGCGCCGCCGATCGCGGCGCCTATGGTGTTGTCCTTGTTCCAATCATCACGGCCACCGGTGGCGATCTGGCCGCTCTGGATGGCGACGTCGAGCCCGACCTCCTGGGCGGTGCTGTTGATGGTCTGCCGACCGACCTGGTTGACGACACCCCCGGCCCGGTTGCCGACTACCTTGTTCACGCCGCCGCCGATCTTGTTGCCGACACCGCCGATGGCCCGGGGGATGGTGGTGCCGACGGTGCGGATGACCTGGTTGCCGATCGTGCGCCCCAGGATCCTGGTGATCACGTTGCGCAGGATCTGCGAGATCACCGCGCGTGCCGCGGAGACGGCGGCGGAGACGATCGCTCCGCCGAAGAAGGGGATCCAGGCCATGGCCAACGAGGCGGCGACCATCACCAGCTGGACGATGATCATGATCCGGGCCTGCTGGATGTCGGCGGCGGTGTTCTTCGCCAGGCTCGACAGCTCCTGGGCTCCGGCGCGGAGCTCGTCGAGTTTGGCGCGGACCTGGCGGGCGGCCCAGTCCTGGTAGCCGTCGGAGAACTCGCCCGTCATGTTCTGGGACATGTTGCGGGCGGAGCGCTCCATGGCGACGGCGAACTGCTCGAGTTCGTCCGCCATCTTCGACCACGCGCTGCTGATCGAACGCAGTCCGCTCTCACTGCCCTCGGGCCAGGGCTGGCCCGCGACGATCTTGAGAGCGGTCTGGAGTCCGGCAGGCAGTTCCGTGGTCATGTCTCACCCAGTTCCGTACTCAGCCCGAGGTGTCGGGCCGTCCCCTGCGGAGGTGATCGATGGCGGAGCCGAGGTCCTGCGCTCCGTCGCTGTCGATCTGCATGAACAGCTCGACCACCTCGGGCACGAAACCCGACATGTTCGCGCAGATCTCGTAGACGTCCTTCAGGCTCTGGACCTGCCCCTCGGCGGGGTCGACGTACTTGTTCGCGAAGGCGGTCCCGATGTCGTCGGTGCTCCAGCAGCCGTCGTTGGCGTCGAGGACCTGGCAGAGCTCCCGCCAGGCGCCGCCGAAGTGCTCGATGGCCTCCCGGTCCTCCTTGTTGTGGATGAGGACTTCGGTGCTGTCCAGTGAGGTCTCGTCGGCCACGCCGCTCTCCTTCCTGTCGGGTTCGCGTTCCTCGGCGGAACCCGGTGCCCTGGCGCGGGGACACGCGGTGGTCCCGGGTCAACGGTGGGGAGGCCGTCGGGTCCGGCCTCCCCGTGACGCCTCAGCGGTCGTGGTCCCAGCCGTCGTCCTGCGGACGGGGCTTCTTCAGCTCGGGTTTCTGCGACGCGGCGCCCTGGTCGGCGACGATCGGGTCGAGGATGCCCTGGAGCAGTTCGCCGAAGTCGCTGCGGCCCGAGGCGAAGTCCTCGAAGTCCACGTTGGGGATCGGCGACCCGCCCATCAGCTCACCCATCGACTTCAGGTGTTCCGAGTTCGCCTTCCGCAGCGTTTTGGTGAGCACCTCGGCCAGTTCCTTGGGCGTCATCTTCCGGTACTGGGTGGTGTTCACCTTGATCTCGCGCAACTGGCCGTTGCCGTCGAGGGTGACGGTGAGCATCTTGTTGTCGGAGTCGACCGTCGTCGACGCCTGGGAGATGTCCTCCTGGAGCTTGATCAGCCGCGCCTGCTGCTTCTCGAACTCGGCGAGGGCGCCGGCGACGTCGGGCAGGCCTTGGCCGCTGAACGGGTTGAATCCGGCGGTCATGTGGAGTCCTCCTGCTGGGCGGTGCTGTCGGGGGGTGTGGGGCGAAGTCAGTCCCGGCCGATGACGCCGGCGGAACCCTCGCGGGCGACCGACCACGAGTCGGTCTCGGTGTAGGGAGCGTCCCGCAGGCGTTCCTCCTCCTGTTGACCGGCACCCGCACCCGTGCCTCCCATCGGCATGAACGGGGCTCTGGAGTCTCCCGAACCACCCGGAGTCACGACGCCGGGGGTTCCGATTCCCATGTCGAACCCGAACGAGCCACCCGGCGCGGACACCGGCAACCGCCCGGGTGTCCCCCCGGGCAGTGGTGCTCCGCCCAGGGGCTGGCCGGGGACCGGGCTCCCCGGGGTGCCGGGCGTCCCGCCCGGCACCGGCGGGATCGCTCCGGGCGGCACCACGCTGCCGGGCGAGACCGCGCTGGACGGGGGGACGATTCCGGGTGCGCCGCCGAGGGCTGGCATCCCCGGGCTGACCTTGCCGGGTGGGAGGGCTCCCGGGGGTGTCACCCCGCCGGGGGTCTGTCCGAACTGGGGGTTGCGCACGGGGATCGATCCCGACCCGCCCCCCGGCGGCACCGCGTTCAGCGGAGGTTGTCCCACCGGCGGCCTTCCGCCCGACGGGTTGGTCGGTGACGGGTTGTGCCCTGGCGAGGGGTTCGGGCGGTCCGCGGACTGGTTGGACACGGGCGGCACGACCGGTTTCACCGGTTGTGGGGCTCGGGGGCCGCCGCGGCCGTCGGTGCCGATCCCGCCGGGGACTCCGATGCCGCCCACCGGTACCCGGGCTCCCGCCTCCCCTCCCACGGGAACGTTCGACACGGGCGCGACGGGAGCCACCGGCGCCCCGGGAGGGGCGGGGGCGTGCCCGGCGGTCTGCACCGCCTGCGCGTCCAGTCCGACCGCGACATCACCCGGAGTGCTCCGCTGGCCGTACTCCCCGGACCCGCCGGACCGGTCGTCGACACCGCCGACGACCCCGACGCCCGCGGGTCGCCCCACGGAGTTGACCCCGTACCTCTCGTCACCCGCGGGCTGGGCCGTCGCGGCCGGCTGCCCCAGCACACCCGTGCGTTGCTGGGACGCGCCGTAGGCGGTGGCACCCGCCACGGCGGCCGGCGCTCCCGCGTACGGGGTCATCTCCTGCTGCGTTGGAGCGGCCAGCCCGGTCGGGGAGAGGGGCACCTCGCCGGCCGGGGCGCTGAGCACCGACATCGGGGAGGAGGCCGTGGAGACCACGTTCCGGGCCACGCGGGTCATGGGCGCGTTGGCCCGCACCCGCGCATCGGCCGCGGTCACCTCGGGGAGCTGCCGCAGGGTGGCGCTGGTCTGGTTGTAGTCGGCGGACAGCCGGTGGAGCACGTGCGCCGCCTGCTCGTCCTTGACCCTGGCGGCGTGTTCCGCCCGCGCGGCGTTGGCGTGAGCGGCGTCCTCCGCCGGCATGTCGGCGGGTAGCGGGTCCATCTGGACCGTCGACTGCTGGATGTCCTTCAGCTGCCGCTGTGCCCGCACGAGCGCGTCACCGGCCTCCCTGGTCCGGGAGGAGTAGCTCGGCGTGCTCAGGGTGTCGGTGACCTGGACGACGACGTTGTCCGTCTTCGACCTCCGCTCGGACAACCTGTCCTTGGCGGATCCGCCGTGCCAGCTCTCGTCGAGCCGGTTCCAGTGCCGGCGTACCTCGTCCAGCACCCCGTTGAGCCGGGTGACGATGCTGTCGAAGCTGTCGGCCGCGCGGTAGAACCGGTCGGGGTCGGCGGTGGCGAGCGCGGCCATGGCGCCCTCCAGGGTCGGTGGAACGCCCCCGAAGTCGCCCGGGTCGGGCGGCTGGGTGGTGTCGGAGACCGGCTCCATCCGTAATCCTCTCCTCGTGCTCAGGCCTGTCGTGTCGACGCCGTACCCGCGCTGGTCGGCTCGCTCATTCGCGTCCCACGACCGGGGAGATGGAACGGTCGTCGGACCATTCCTCGTCGTCCGCCCCGATCCATGCCTCGCGTTCCCGCTTCTGGTTCTGGGCGCCCGCGCCGGCCGCCGCCATGCCTGGGGACATCGGAGGCACCATCGGCATGCCGTGTCCGCCCGGCCCGCCGGCCGACTGGGTCATGGGCACCGACACCGCGGACACCGACTGGGGGGTCGTCGCGGCGGGCGGCGCCACGTTGAACGACGGGGTCCTCGTCATGGCCGCCGGGTCCATGGCCGGCAGGGACCTCGGCGCGCCCACGCCCACGCCGGGATCGACCCCGCCCCCACCGCCACC
>NZ_AGVX02000440.1 GCF_000239155.1 Actinoalloteichus spitiensis RMV-1378 | reverse complement strand
GACGTTGCGGGTGACCGCGTCCAACAGGCCGGGCAGGACGGTCGTGGTCAGCTCGGCGCGGTCGGCCTCCAAGGGGTTGAGCAGCGACATCGTGCGGCGGCGCGGGTCGTCCTCGTCGAGCCCGAAGGCGTCCCACACCGAGGTGGACACGAACGGGAACGGCAGGGCCTCGACGTACCCGGCGTGCGCGAGCGCCTTCGACACGGCGCGCTGACGGCGCTGCCCCGGTGTGAGGCCCCGACCGGCGGGCGCCGTCGGCAGCACCGAGGGGATGGTGTCGTAGCCCTCGAGCCGCAGGACCTCCTCCACCAGGTCGGCGGGCTGGGTGAGGTCCGGGCGCCAGGTCGGGGGCAACGCGGTGACCACGGCGGCGCCCTCCACCGTGCTGACCTCGATGTGGCAGCCGATCTGGTTGAGCCGCCGGGCGGTGACGCCACGTTCGTAGCGGACACCGGCGACCCGGTCGGGCAGGTCCAGGGCCATCGTGACCGCCGCCGGCCGGCGGATCGCCCCGAGGTCGGTCCGCCCCCGGTGCACGGTGGCCTCCCCGTAGCGGACCAGCAGCGCCATCGCGCGTTCGAGGGCCTTGGCCGGCAGGGCGGGGTCCACGCTGCGTTCGAAGCGCTTCGCCGCCTCGCTCGGCAGCTTGTGCCGGCGCACCGTCCTGGCGATGCTCACCGGCTCCCAGCTCGCGGCCTCCAACAGCACGTCCGTGGTGTTCGGGCCGATCTCCGTCGTCTCACCCCCCATGACGCCGGCCAACGAGATCGGCCCCGAGTCGTCGCAGATCACCGTGTCGTCGGGGTCCAGGTCCCTGGTGACCCCGTCCAGGGTGCGCAGCTTCTCCCCCGGCTCCGCCCGCCGGACGACCAGATCGCCGCGCAGCGCGGTCGTGTCGAAGGCGTGCAGCGGCTGCCCGAGTTCGAGCATGACGTAGTTGGTGACGTCCACGGCGAGGGAGATCGACCGGATACCGGCCAGCATGAGGCGCCGCCGCATCCACCACGGGGTGGGCGCGGTGGGGTCGAGGCTCGTCAACCGGGTCAACACGAAGCGGGGGGCCCGGTCCTCGTCCTGGACCGAGGTCGGCCACGCCTCCCCGTCGGCCTCCCGGACCTCGACCTTGGCCGGGTCGGCGAAACGGGTGTCGAAGGCGCAGGACAGCTCCCTGGCCAGTCCGCGCACCGAGAAGCAGTAACCCCGGTCGGGGGTGATCGCGAGCTCGATCACCGTGTCGTCGAGGCCCAACAGCCCGACGGCGGGCGTCCCCGGCTCGGCGGTGCCCGAGGGCAGCACGAGGATGCCGCTGTGGTCGTCACCGAGGCCGAGTTCCTTGGCGGAGCAGATCATGCCGTCGCTGGTCCGACCGTAGGTGCGGCGCGAGGAGATCTCGAAGCCGCCGGGCAGCACCGTTCCGGGCAGCGCGACGACGACGAGGTCGCCCTCCCGGAAGTTGGTGGCGCCGCAGACGATCTCCCGCAGGTCCGGGCGCCCGGCGGCGTCCTCGACCGGGTCGCCCGCCTCCTGGCCCTGGCCCTGCTCCGGGAACGCGGTGCCGACCTCCACCCGGCAGTGCCGGATGGGCTTCTTGAACCCGGTCAGCTCCTCGATCTCGGCCACCCGTCCGATGACGAGGGGACCGGTCACCGGCTCCAGGGCAGTGACGTCCTCCACTTCGAGGCCGACCCGGACGAAGGCGTCGGCCAGCTGCTCCGGAGTGGTGTCCTCCGGCAACTCCAGGTGCTGGGCAAGCCAGGAAACCGGGATACGCACGCGCTAGTGCCTTTCTGCGAAGAGGCGGTTGGTGACTCGCGGCCGAGCGCTCAGCCCTGGACGCCGAAGGGGAGGGTGAACCGGACGTCGCCCTCGACCATGTCCCGCATGTCGGGCAGTCCGTTGCGGAACTGGAGGGTGCGTTCCAGGCCCATGCCGAACGCGAAACCGGAGTAGACGTCCGGGTCGACGCCGCAGGCGCGCAGCACGTTCGGGTTCACCATGCCGCAGCCGCCCCACTCGACCCAGCCGGCCCCGCCCTTCTTCTCGGGGAACCACACGTCGACCTCGGCGGAGGGTTCGGTGAACGGGAAGAACGACGGCCGCAGCCGGGTGCGGGAGTCGGGACCGAACACCCCGCGCGCGAAGGCGTCCAGCGTTCCCTTGAGGTGGGCCATCGTGATGCCCTTGTCCACGGCCAGGCCCTCGACCTGGTGGAAGACCGGGGTGTGCGTGGCGTCGAGCTCGTCGGTGCGGTAGGTCCGGCCGGGGCAGACCACGTACACGGGAAGCTCGCGCTCCAGCAGCGAGCGCACCTGCACCGGTGAGGTGTGGGTGCGCAGCACCAGGTCGGAGCCCTCCGGCGCCACGTGGAAGGTGTCCTGCATGGTGCGCGCCGGGTGGTCCTTGCCGAAGTTCAACGCGTCGAAGTTGAACCACTCGGTCTCCAGCTCGGGGCCCTCGGCGACCTCGTAGCCCATGCCGACGAAGATGTCGGCGACCGTCTCGGACAGCGCCGTGATCGGGTGCCGGGCTCCGGGAGCCACCTGGTCCCAGGGCAGTGAGACGTCGACCGCCTCCTCCCGCAGGACACGCGCGTCCCGCTCGGCCTCCACGACGGCCAGCCGCTCCTGGAACAGCGCCTCGATCCGCGTCCGCGCCTCGTTGACCCGCTTGCCCGCCTCCGAGCGGGCGGCGGGGGGCAGGGCGCCGATCTCCCGGCGCGCCGTCAGCAGCGGGGAGCGGTCCCCCAGGTGCGCCGGCTTGACCGACCGGAGTTCGTCGAGGTCAGCGGCAGCAGCGAACTCGGACGCCGCGTCCTCCACCGCACGCGCCAGGGTCTCCGGCGCGAGCGCGGCGACCTCCTTGGGGTCGTAGCTGTCGTTGGCTCCGGACATGGGCGCGGTTGACTCCCGGGTCGCAGGGGTGCTGAACAGTCCGATCCTAAGCGGTCGGTTCACCCCCTCGTCGACCGCATTCCGGACCCCCGCGCGCCGGTGTCGGAGCCCGCACCCGGAGTGACGCCGGGTTCCGTCGGTCTCCAGATCCACCCGTGCGGAGGCCGCGGTGTGGCGACGCCCCGCGACCCGGCCCTCGGCCCGGATCGGTGCGGCGGGTGTCCTTTTCCCGTCGGCACGACTTCCACTTCGTGGGAGCTGAGGGCCAGGTTCCTCGGCACGTCGTCGTGCCGCGCGTGCCTCCCCGGCCACGACGGAACCCGGACGTTTCCGAAGACCGCGGTTGACCGCCCCCGCAGTCGGGGACGCGGGCTGACGGTTCATCCACCGCCACCGAACACCAGCTCGGCCCGAGCCGAACCGGATGAGGTGGATTTCCGGCTGTCGATCCCCGTTGTTGGCGGAACTCGGTGGCGGTGGGCGCAGGGCACCCACCAGGACATGTGCGGGAGAAGGGCTTCTGGTACACATCTGACGTGCCCTCGAGGAGCGGCTGACGGAACATATGGCGTTGCGTCCTCGCCAGTTACCCGGAGAGGAATCGGCAGTGAGCAGTTTGTCCTCTCGTCCGAAAACGGAGACCTACGAGCTACAGCAACTCGTCACGGCCGCCTGGAGCGGCCGGCTCCGGATTCCGCACTTCCAGCGCAACTTCCGTTGGGAACGGCAGGACGTCATCCGGCTGTTCGACAGCATCATTCACGGCTATCCGGTCGGCAGCCTGCTGCTGTGGCAACGCCCAGCCCCCGCCACGCCCGTGACGCTCGGGGCGTTGACCATCGAGGCGGCGGAGGCACCGGACGCGTTGTGGGTGGTGGACGGTCAACAGCGCCTCACGAGCCTGGCCAACGTACTTCACGAGGACGGCGCCCAGGACCCCCGCTTCCGGGTGGCCTACGACCTCCGCACCCAGCGCGTCGCATCGCCCCACCCGACGCGAACCGAACCGTGGATCATCCCGTTGCCGACCTTGTTCTCCCTGAACAAGTTCCTGCGGTGGTTCAACGACAATCCCGAGGCCGCGGACTACCTGGATTTCGCGAGCGAAGTCGCCGAGGCCGTCCGCCAGTACGTCATTCCCGCCAACGTCGTCAAGAGCGAAGACGTGTCCGTCCTGCAGGTCATCTTCGACCGGATGAACAACTACGGCAAGCGGTTGAAACGAGCCGAGGTGTTCACCGCGCTGAACGCGGTAGACGAGGATTCCACCACGGGTCTGACCATCGGCCGCATTCGCGACCAACTCGACGACGAGGAGGGGTTCGGGCAGCTCGACGACAACACGGTACTGCAGGCGATCCTCGTCAGACGAGGTTCCGATGTGGGGCGGGACATCCGCCTCGAATTCACCCCCCAGGACCGCCGCAGCGCACTCGACTTCCCCGGGGAGGACCGCGACGCGGCCTTCGAGGGCGGCCGTGAGGCTCTGGTCGCGGCCATCCGGTTCCTGCGGGACGAAGCCGGCGTCCCCCACACGGGGTTCCTCGCCTACCGGTACCTCCTGGTCGTCCTCACCCGGTTCTTCGCCCTGCATCCGCACCCGAAACACCGGAACCGCCAATTGCTGCGGAGGTGGTACTGGCGGAGCGCGTCGGTGGGGTCGGCGATCGGGCGGGGCAGCCCGTCCTTCGCGATCCGGGTCCTCGGAAGTCGGATCACCAGCGATGACGAGTCCGGGTCCGTCCAACGGCTCCTCACCGAGGTCAGACCCTTCCGCGCGCAGGCACAGCCGCACGGGCTCACCACCTTCCGCACGAACAACGCCGAGACGAAGATCCTGCTCTGCGCCCTGTGGGCATTGAACCCGCGCTCATTGAACACGGGGATCCCGTACGACCAGTCCCACCTGTCCACCTTCCTCAACAGCAGTTCCACGGCTGCGGAGGCCGTTCCCACGGTGCTCGACCGGCTGCTGCTCGACGAGGAGCACCGGCGGTGGGCCGCGAACCGCCTGCTCCTCCCCGACGACGAGGCGCCGGTCGGCGAGCTGGCGAGTCGGCTCACCACCCGCCCGCCGCTGCTGGCCCCCTCGATCTGGAACGCGGTGCTGGCCTCGCATGCGATCAGCCGCGAGGCGCGTGAGGCTTTGGCTTCGGGGCAGCCCGTCGACTTCCTCACGGCGCGCACGCGGTCCCTCCGCGAGGCGCTGACCGCCTTCCTGCACCGGTGGTGCGAGTGGGACATGGAGGACACGCCTCCGCTGGAGGACCTGGTGATCGAGGACCTGGGAACGGAACGCGGTGCTGACTGAGAACTCGCACGGGGTATGGCTGCACGACAAGCGGGTGGGCACCGTCTTCCACGGGGCGACCACTGCCGGTTCCGCCTGGACGAGAGCTACCGGGACTCCGGGGACCGCGCCATCCTGGGTCTCCACTTCGAACAGCAGGCCAGCCTGGACTACTCCGCGGCGCTCCGGCTACCCCCGTGGTTCTCCAATCTGCTTCCCGAAGGGGAACAACAGCGGTGGATAGCCGAGGCCCGAGGCGTGTCGGAAGACCGGGAGATGGAGCTGCTCGCGCAGGTCGGCCACGACCTCCCCGGCGCGGTGCGGGTCCTCCCGGACGATGAGCCACCTCCCGAGGTCCAGGACGCGGGGCCGTGCCACCCGCCGGGCTCGTCGGACGAGACCCCCGGCTGGCGTTTCTCCCTCGCCGGGGTAGGGCTCAAGTTCTCCATGCGGCACCGGGGAGCGCGGTTCACCCTGCCCGCCTACGGCGCGGGCGGGGACTGGATCGTCAAGCTGCCCGGCACCGAACACGAGCAGGTCCCGCGCAACGAGTTCGCGATGATGACACTCGCCTCCGCCGTCGGCATCGACACTCCCGAGGTGAGGTTGGTGCACCGCGACGAGATCGACCACCTCCCGCCACGGGCATGGCGCGGTCCGGAGGAGTGGGCGTACGCGGTCCGGTGATTCGACCGGGACGACCAACGCGGCCCCGTTCACATCGAGGACCTCGCCCAGGTCCGCGACTTCTACCCCGACCGGAAGTACAACGGGAACTACGAAACCGTGGCCTCACTGGTCTACCGGCAGCACGACGTCGAGTCGCTCCGCGAGTTCGTGCGTCGGCTGACCTTCTGCGTGTTGATATCCAACGGGGACTGCCACCTTAAGAACTGGTCGCTGATCTACACCGATCCCCGAAGTCCACGACTCTCCCCCGCCTACGACCTCGTGTCGACCGCGTACTACAGCAACGGACAACAGGAGGACCTGGCGCTGAAGTTCCGCAAGTCGCGCCGGTTCTCCTCCGTCTCCGTCACCCTGTTCCAGCTACTCGAACGCAGGTTGGGAGCGGGAGGAGCAGGGCTGGCGGAATGCGCGTTGGACACCGTGCGGCGGGTGAACGCCGAATGGCCGTCCTGCGCTGAGCACCTGGACACCCTGCCCGAATTGCGATCCTCGGTGGAGGACAGCATTCGTCGACACAGCAAGTCGCTGAGGCAGGGCAGCCCCGATGTGGGGTGACGTCGCCGCGCTACGCGCAGGCCTCGACGACCTGGCCGGCTCGGAGCAGGGCCACCGCCCGGGTGCCGACGCGCAGCGACTCGGCGGGGCGCAGACCGGCCAGCGGGACCTTCCGCCCCCGGGTGGCCACGGCCAGCACCGTCTCCGGCGGGACCACCGAGGCGACCGCGCCCAGCATGCCCGCCGTGCCACCGGAGGCGGCCGGGCCGAGCCAGTCGGTGCGTTCTCCGTAGGGGACGTCGGTGAGGACGATGTCGGGCCCGCCCTCCCGGAAGCGGTCGGCCACGGCGGGCGCCGGGTCGAAGGCGTCGGCGGCCAGCACCGTGACCGGGACGTCCCCGCCCTCGGCGAGACGCGCCCGCAGCCGCAGCGCGGTGTCGGCCGTCTCCCGGTAGCCGGGCTTGTCGTGCCGCTCGGCGAGGACGCGGAGTTCGGCCGCGCGGGCCGTCAGGCCCCGGTCGGTCAGCAGGGCGAGGTTCGCCCGCGCCAGGGACAGCGCGCGTTCATCGAGGTCGGAGGCGACGACGGCGGAGAGGGCCGCGCGGTGCAGGAAGCCGAGTACGGTCACCAGGTAGCCGCTCCCACAGCACGGGTCCCAAACCGTGACCGGCCCGGAGCGGCCCCGGAGCGCCACCGCGCGTTGGAACACCTCGGAGGCGAGGCGCACCGGGAACGCCGGCAGCCCCGGCGCCGAACGCAGCACGGACCCGCTCGCGAGGTCCTGGTAGTTCTCCCTCGTCACGGCGTGGTGGTAGGCCACGACGCTCTCCTCTCAGCCCGCGGTTCGGCGTGGTCGTCCTTCCGGGCCCGCCACTCGGGGGTGGTGGGCACCCCGGCGGAGCCGCGGCGAACGGCCCAGCTGGGACGCGGCACCCTCGCGGGCGGCCCGGGGAGCGGACGGCCGGGAGGGCGGCGAACGGTCACCGGCCGCGCGACGCCCGTGCCCGCTGCCGGGCGGCCTCGTAGAGCGCGACGGTGCCCGCGTTGGCGGCGTTCAACGAGCTGGCCGCGCCGCTGATCGGGATGCGGAGCAGCACGTCGCAGGCCTCCCGCCAGGCCGCGCTGAGCCCGGTGGTCTCGTTGCCCACGAGCAGCAACGTCGGACCGGTGAGGTCGTGCTCGTCGATGTCCACGGTGCCGTGTTCGTCGGTGCCGACGACGGCGAGGGGCAGCCCGGCGCCCCGCGACGCCTCGACCCACCTGGTGACCTCGCGGTGGCTGGGTGAGCGGACGACGGGCAGGGAGAACAGCGATCCGGTGCTGCCGCGCACCGACCTGGGGTCGTAGGCGTCGGCGGAGTGCCCGGTGGTGACGAGGCCGGAGGCACCGAAGGCGTCGGCAGACCGCACCAGGGCACCGATGTTGCCCGGTGTCGAGGGGCGGTCGAAGACCACGCCGAGGAAGTCCGGTCCGGTGGGCAGGCGGGCGAGGTCGTCGGGCCGTTGTTCGACGACCGCCACCACCTCGGGCGTCTCCTCGGACTTCTCACCCAGCTCGCGGAGCAGGTCGGGGGCCATCGCGACCCGCTCCGCGTCGACGGCGTCCAGCAGTTCGGTGGCCCACCGGGAGAGCCGGCGGTCGTGGTCGAACAGCAGGCTGCGCACCCGCCAGCCGTGCTCGACCGCGAGGGAGATCGGCCGCACGCCCTGCACGACGAACTCGCCGGCCCGTTGCCGCTTGGTGCGGTTGGTGAGCAGTGCCTGCCACTGCTGGAAGCGCGCGTTGCGGGTGGTGATCCGCAGCGGTTTCGCCATCTCGCCTCTCCGTGCGACGCCCCTGCCGGGGCGGAAGGGATGTCGATGCCCCCGGCGCTCGTGCCAGGGGCGGGGAGCCCGGACGGCCCGGAGTACGGGTCAGGGACGCGTCGCCCGTTGTTCCCTGGCCGTGGCGTAGAGGCAGACCGCGGCGGCCGTCCCCAGGTTCAGGCTCTCCGCCGCCCCGTACAGCGGGACGCGGACGGTGGCGTCCACCGAGGCGATGACCTCGGCCGGCACCCCGTGGGCCTCGCTGCCGAAGACCCACGCCGTCGGGTGGCGGAGGGTCGCGGCCACCCCGGGGTCGTGGAGGTCGGCTTCGCCCCTGCCGTCGGCGGCGACCAGGCGCAGACCCGCCGCCCGGCAGGCGCTCAGCACGGCGTCGAGATCGCGGGACCGAGCGACCGGCAGGTGGAACAGGCTCCCGGTGGACGCCCGGACGCACTTGCCGTTGTGCGGATCGACGGTGTCGCCCGCGAGGACGACCGCGTCGGCTCCGGCGGCGTCGGCCACCCGGAGGACCGTGCCGGCGTTGCCCGGGTCCGCGATACCGGCGAGGACGGCGACCAGCCTCGGCCGACCGTCCAGGGCGGTGCTCAGCGGGACCTCCACCAGGTCGCAGACCGCCACCAGCCCCTGCGGGGTGACCGTCTCGGAGAGGCCGTCGGCCGCGCGCTCGGTCAGCGGGCTCACCGTGGCACCGGCGGCGTGGGCCGAAGCCACCAGCTCGGGGTTGCGCTCGGCCGCAGGGTCGGTGACGAAGAGCTCGTGCACCCGGCCCCCGCCGTCGGCGGCCCACCGGAGCGCCTCGCGAACCGCCTGCGCGCCCTCCGCCAGGAAGCGGCCGGCCCGCTCCCGGCCGGTCCTCCTGGTCAGGCGTCTCGCGGCGACGACCCGGGGCGTTCGTTCCGTGTACCGGATCGAAGCATCCCCGGGTCGTGGTCCGATGTCACCCGTCGGCTGGCGGGCGCCGGTGTCCCAGCCGGTCAGGCGGCTTCCTCAGCGGCCGGGGTGGCGGGCAGGTTGGCCTTGGCGACCTCGACCAGCGCGGTGAAGGCGGCCGGGTCGCTCACGGCGAGCTCGGCCAGGATCTTCCGGTCCACCTGGACGTCGGCGAGCTTCAGGCCCTGGATCAGCCGGTTGTAGGTCAGGCCGTTCTGACGAGCGGCCGCGTTGATCCGGGTGATCCACAGCTTGCGGAAGTCGCCCTTGCGCGCCCGCCGGTCCCGGTAGGCGTAGTTGAGCGAGTGGAGCACCTGCTCCTTGGCCTTGCGGTACAGCCGGGACCGCTGGCCACGGTAACCGCTGGCCAGTTCGAGAGTCGTGCGGCGCTTCTTTTGGGCGTTGACCGCCCGCTTGACGCGTGCCACGGTTCCGTCCTGTCGATCTCTCGGAGCGGCATGACGCCGCTCCTGGGGGTCTGGGTCAGTGCTGGTTGCGGTGCCGCGCCGCCCCGTCCACCGCCGGCGGCGGGGTCAGGTGGCGCGGAGCGCGCCGGTCATCCTCAGAGACCGAGGAGCTTCTTCACCTTGGGCACGTCGTTCTTGGCGACGACGGCGGTGCCCTCCAACCGGCGGGTCAGCCGGCTCTCCTTGCGCTCCAGGAGGTGGCGGCGGCCAGCGCGCTCACGGCGCAGCTTGCCGGAACCGGTCACCCGGAAACGCTTCGATGCACCGCTGTGCGTCTTCTGCTTCGGCATGTCCGTCCTCAATCGTTCGTCCCGCCCGGGTGACCGAGCGGGTCAGCGGGGATCCGGCAGCCCGGAGGCTGCCGGACCGCGCTGGGGCGTGCCGGCGGGCTCGGTTACTCCGAGTCGCCCTTCGCACGCGTCGGCTTGGCGTTCTTGTGCGGAGCCAGCACCATGATCATGTTGCGGCCGTCCTGCTTCGGAGTCGCCTCCACGAAGCCCAGCTCGGCCACGTCGTCCGCCAACCGCTGCAACAGTCGGAAACCCAACTCGGGCCGGGACTGCTCACGACCGCGGAACATGATGGTCACCTTGACCTTGTTCCCCTGGCCGAGGAACCGGGCCACGTGGCCCTTCTTGGTCGCGTAGTCGTGCGGGTCGATCTTCGGCCGGAGCTTCTGCTCCTTGATCACGGTGAGCTGCTGGTTGCGACGCGACTCGCGTGCCTTCTGCGCGCTCTCGTACTTGAACTTGCCGTAGTCCATGAGCTTGCAGACCGGCGGGCGTGCCTGCGGTGCGACCTCGACGAGGTCGAGGTCCGACTCACCAGCCAGGCGGAGGGCGTCCTCGATGCGGACGATCCCGACCTGCTCGCCGTTGGGTCCGACCAACCGGACCTCCGGCACGCGGATGCGGTCGTTGATGCGCGGGTCGGCGCTGATGGGGCCTCCTCGGTTCGTGCTCTTCGTACGTCTGCGGCCGGGGCCGATGGCCGCACCGTGAACGCCAGAAAGCCCCGGTGTTCACACACTCGGGGCCCGCGTTCCGACCGGTCCGCGTACGCACGGCGCACGCTCCCGCGTCCGACGCGGGAGGCCGGACACCGTGCGGATGTGGTGTCCGACGGCCGTCCGGGGACCGGACCCGTCCGCCTCTCGGCGATCCGGGTGGGAGCGGTGCTCCACTTGCCGCCCCCGCTGACGCGGAGGCTGGTCGCACGTGTCAGGGTACCAGCCGTGAACGAGCACCAGCCAGCAGACCCGGACGCCGAGCAGGACGTCCGCGAACTCTCCACGATCCCCAGCGTCGAGGTCATCAGCCGCGCGGCCGTCATGCTGATGTCCGCCGCCGCCGAACGGCTGGGGCTGGCCGACGAGGACCCGGAGCGGAGCGAGCTGCGGGACCTCGACGAGGCCCGCCGCCTCATCACCGCGCTGGCCGGGCTCGTCACCTCCTCCGTGGAGTACCTGGGGCCGCACGCCGCGTCCATGCGGGACGGGCTCCAGGCCCTGCAGAAGGCCTTCCGGGAGGCCTCCCCCCACCCGGACGCTCCCGGAGCGGGCCCCGGGGAGAAGTACACCGGGCCCGTGCACTGACCCGGCCCTCACCGGGCGGAGCGCGCCGGCCGCCGTCCCGGGTACCCC
>NZ_AGVX02000441.1 GCF_000239155.1 Actinoalloteichus spitiensis RMV-1378 | reverse complement strand
CCGGTTCCCGTCGGGGAACCGGCCACCGGTGGACACGAGGTGGGTTCGCGAGGAGGAGCTGGTCAGCTCGCCGGCGGGACGTACAGCAGGCGGTTGGTGGAACCGGTGCCCGGGTTGGTGACGATGCCACTGGTGCCCCAGGACTGGAGGGCGCTCTTCACCTGGGCGGGAGTGGCGCCGGGGTTGCTCTGCAGGTAGCGGGCGGCGGCACCGGCCACGTGCGGGGACGCGAAGGACGTGCCGTTGCCGGTGTAGGTGCCACCCGAGCGCCAGGCGGAGGTGATGTTGGAGCCGGGCGCGAAGATGTCGACCTTGCCGAAGTTGGAGTACGAGGCGCGGGCGTCGGTGCTGGTGGTCGCGCCGACCGTGATCGCCGGGCCGACGCGGGCCGGCGAGTAGTTGTTGGCGTTGGCGCCGCTGTTGCCGGCCGCCACCACGTGGGTGACACCGCTGTTGATGGCGTTCACGACGGCCTGGTCGAGGGCGGTGGACACGCCGCCGCCCAGGCTCAGGTTTGCGACCGAGGGACCGCTGGCGTTCGCGGCCACCCAGTTCACGCCGGCGACGACCCCGGCGGTGGTACCGCCACCGGTGGCACCGAGAACCTGCACGGCCACGATCCGCGCGTTCTTCGCCACACCGAACTGGGACCCGGCGACGGTGCCCGCCACGTGCGTCCCGTGCCCGTTGCCGTCCTCGGCGTTGGACGTGTTGTTGACGAAGTTGTAGCCGTAGCTCGCCCGACCGCCGAAGGTCGGGTGGCTGATGTTGACACCGGTGTCCAGCACGTACACGGTGACGCCGCTGCCGGTGGTGGTGTACTCGTACCGGTTGTCCAGGGGCAGGTTGCGCTGGTCGACGCGGTCGAGGCCCCAGGACGGCGGGTTGGTCTGCACGGCTTGGACGCCCACGTCACGCGTGGTCGTCGGGGCGGCGGTCAGGTCGATGCTCACCCGCTGGTTCTGCTCGACGTAGGCCACCGACGGGTCGGCGGCCAGCCTGCGGGCCTGGCCCTCGGTCAGCGCGGCCTCGAAACCCTGGATGGCCGTGGAGTAGGTGCGCTCGACACTGCCGCCGTACCGGGTGACCAGCCCGTCGGCGGTGGCGGTCACGCCGGCGGCCAGTCGAGGGCTCGTCTCGTCGAGCACCACCAGGTAGCTGCCCTTGATCGCCCGTGCCGAGTCCGCGTGCAACACCTTCCCGACCTGGTCCGCCGTCGGGTCGGCTCCGGCCGCCCCGGCCCACGCGGTCAGTGACAGCGCGACCGCGGCTCCGACACCGCCGAACGTCCGCAAGTAGTTCCGCCAGTTGTTCGTCATCCCTGAATCCCTTCCGGTTCCGGTTCCTCCGCTCGCGGGCATGCGAAACCGAAACCGATCACGGTCACTCCCGATCACCACGAATTACGTCACAGGAACGAAACACGAAACACGGTTGGCGGTAATTCGTGATGCTGCACCGATGCTAGGAAGAAATCAGGACGGGGGAAAGGACCGGGTTTTGACACTTAACAGATGAACGACGGTCGCCCCGTTCCCGGACTCCGGAATTCCGGGCACGCGGGGCTCCCCCGGGAGAACCCCCCGCACTAACGTCAGCCGGAGCGCGTTCCGACCGCGAGGAGTGAGCATGACCGGTGCCACGTGGAGTACGAGCGACCAGGTCGACGGGCACGCACCCCGCCCGCCGTCCGACCGCACATCACCGGCTGACGAGCCATTCCCCAGCACACTGCGAGCGGCCATCGCGGCGAGCGGGCTCAGCCTCGACCGCATCAGGTACCGGCTGGAGCAGCACGGCCACCACATCAGCGTCGCCACGCTCAGCTACTGGCAGTCCGGCCGCAGCCGGCCGGAACGGCGGGAATCACTGAACGCGCTGCGACAGCTGGAACGCCTGCTCACTCTGCCGCCGAGCACGCTCCGCTCCCTGCTCGGCCCACCAAGACCCAGAGGAAGAAACAAGCGATTAACAATCCCGTCCATCGCCTCGCTGTGGCCGGAGGTGCCGGCGGTGCCGGAGCTGCTGTCCTCATTCGACGTCCGGTCGGACACATCACTTGAACGAATCAGCCACCACGACGTTTATTCGGTCGGCGCCTCGGGTTCCGTCCGCCGAATTCGGACCCGGCAGGTCCTCCGCGCCAGGCGGGAGGGCCCCGACCGCTGCCTCGTCGTGTTCGACCCGGAACACCCCGACCTGCCCGCGCTCACCCCGCACGCGATCCGCAACTGCCGGGTGGGCAGGGTCGCCAGGTCCGGTGACACCGGACTGGTGGTGGCCGAACTCGTCCTGCCGAGCCCGTTGGCCAGGGGGACGACCACCATCCTGGAGTTCGAGCTGGTCGCCCAGCCGGGCGGGCCCGCACGCGCACGGACGACGGAGTGCTCCCGGAGGTTCGTCGCCCCGGTGCGGGAGTACCTGTTGGAGGTGTCCTTCTCCCCCGAGGCGCTTCCCGTCGCCCTGCACCGTTTCGTCCGCCCCTCCGACCAGCGCAAGGCCGCGTCGCGGACGCCGCTGGCCCTGGGTTCGGAGCAGTGCGCGCACGTCGTCGAGCTGGACGTGCTCCCCGGGACGGTCGGCATCTGCTGGGAGTGGCCAGCACCGTGAGGGCGCGCCGCGCCCCTCCGGCACGGTCCACCGCCGGCGGCCGGAGCCGTTCCTCGCCGGGCGGGCTGCCGGGCAATAGCCGTCGCGGAACCGCCGGTCTGGGCCCCTCGTCGAACGGTAGGCCGTCCCCTGCCCCGGCCGAGGGTCCGGGGTAGCGGCCGGACGGGCGCTGACCGGGCCTCCACCCGGTCCCCCGTCCTGGCCGCCGGACCATCCCCCACCGTTTCGGCCAGCCCCCGAGAGGCGGCCCAGGTTCACCCGCTTGTCCGCTCCACGCGGACCAGCCAGGGCACCGGCCAGCCCACGGATAGTCCGGTCAGCGGCCGTGGTCCCCGGTAGTGCCTGGAGAACCTGGGGCCGGCGGAGCGGGATCGCTCGACACCGTCCTGGATCAGCGGTCACGCCCGAGGCCGGCCGAGGGGTCGTCTCACCGAGCCCGACCAGTGCGCTGTCCGCGAGCGCGGGGCCGGTCCCGGAACCCGTCGAGAGGTCCGGGGCGCGACCGGTGCGAGTTCCGATGCCGACGGGGGCGTGGCGAACCGGGCGACGACCTCCCCGGCGGGCCCGGTTCCCAGGACGACCACCAGCCCGGGCAGCCGGTCGGCGGGGGGTGGGTGGCCGGCGCGGTGTCCACGGCGGCCCCCGCTCCGACGAGCCAGGCAGATCGGAGCAGCGTCGTGCTCTTGCCCTCGGCACCGTGGGGTCGGTTCGAGGCGCGGCTGGTCGGGCGGTGCAGCGCCGCGAGCGCGGACAGGAACAACGCCCGTTTCCGCGTGCGGTTGCCCGTCCGGGCCGGGTGCTCACCACGGATGCTCGTCCCGGAGGCACGCGCGCCACGGGAGCAACACCGGCGTAGGCCGCCAGATGGGCCGAGCTGGCGAGGTTCGAGGCATCCGGCGATGTCGAGCAGGATGCGGCACGCGGTCCTGCCCCCCAGCCCTGTACGTGCCTCGGAACCGGGAACATCGGGCCCGCGGGGGGACGGCCGCACCACCGGTCGTGAGCAGGCCGGGGACGCCTCGCTCACTGACCGGGGGACTGTTCGTCCACCGGCCAGGCCCTTCTCTTCGGAGGAGATCCCGGTTCCGGTCCCAGGCGCGAGAACAACCCGCACCCCCAACACAAAAAAAGTGGGTGGAGGAGAACCGGGAGCACCCACCAG
>NZ_AGVX02000442.1 GCF_000239155.1 Actinoalloteichus spitiensis RMV-1378 | reverse complement strand
GTGTCGCTGTTCGACAGTCTGATCATTTTCGAGAACTACCCGGTGGATGAGGAGTCGGCGGCGCGGCACGGGTTGGTGGTGTCGGATGTCGCGGCGGTGGAGACGACGAACTACCCGTTGACGCTGGTGGCTTACACCGGGGAGCGGACCGGGTTCGTGTTGGCTTATGACCCGGCGTTGTTCGACAGGGAGACGGTGGCCGTCCTCGCGGAGCGTTTCGAGTTGCTGTTGGGCGGGCTTGTTGGGGCACCGGAGGGTCCGGTGTCCGGGGTGACGGCGCTGGCGGAGGCGGAACGTCGCGACCTGCTGGTCGAGCGCAACGCCACCCAGCGTCCTGACCTGCTCGACGTGTCCGTGCTGGACCTGATCGCGCAGCGTGCCCGTACCCGGGCTCGGGACGGGGGTGGAGACGCCGTCGCGATCGAGGACGGCGTTGCCCGTGTTCACTACCAGGAACTGGCGGAAAGAGTGGGCCGTTGGGCTGCCTGGTTCGCGGACTCGGGAGTCGGTGCGGAGTCGGCGGTGGCGGTGCTGTTGCCTCGTTCGGCCGACGGTGTGGTGGCGATGCTGGCGA
>NZ_AGVX02000443.1 GCF_000239155.1 Actinoalloteichus spitiensis RMV-1378 | reverse complement strand
GGCGGGGCCAGGGGTGCCCGGCGGCGGTCAGGGCTTGGCGGGTGGTGCGCCGGGTTCGCCGGACTCGCAGGGCCATGCGCAGTGGGGGAAGCAGGACCCGATCGGCCCATTCCACGGCCCACAGCAGGGTCAGGGCGGCCAGTGCTCCGAGGGCGATGTCGAGGATCACGCGACCCGTCCCCGGTGGTGCCGGGCCGGGAGGGGGAGGTGTCCGGTGAGGACGGTGACCCACCCCGGGTCGGGATTCCCGACCGCAGGCGGGAGGGTGGTGGGGGTGGGACGCCAGTGATGGCGGCCGGTGTCCTCGTCGTCCGCGTCCCACGCGCTGTGCGTGTCGGGGTGGGTGCTGGTGTGGGCGGTCGCGGGTCCCGGCCGGGTGCGGGTGGTGCGCCAGGAACCGGTGGGATGCATGGGTGGTGGGGTCGACCACGGGGTGTCCGAGGTGGACCGGGTAGTGGTGTCAGCGGGGGGTGGGCCGCTGAGGAAGACCACGCCGCTGACGGTGACCACGGCACGGATGGGCTGGTCAGGGCGTCCTCGGTGCCGGCGGTACACCTCGGCGAGCAGGACGGCTACGGCCAGTAGCATGGCTACCGGGATGGGATCGACGGGATGCACGTCGGTTCCTCTCTTCAAGGAGGGGCCGGGCGGCCTGGACAGTTGGCCCGGCCCCTCCGTGATGTCTGGGCAGACCCGAAGGAAGGAGTACAGGTACGAGTGTGACTGTACGACTTACATTGAGGACGGTACGGCTTACGGCCATGACTGTGCAAGGTCCGGTCCACCACTGGCTGTAGTCACTTCGGGTGAAAAGCGCCTGCGGGGCATCTTCAGCGATGTACCGCCGCGCGTGAGAGACCAGAGAAGATGAACGCATGAGAACACCGCCGCCTCTCGCCTATCGGCTGCTGCTGGGGCAAGCGCTTCGTGCGCACCGCGAACGGGCAGGGCTGGACGCGGGTGACGTCGCCAAAGAGCTGGGCTGGTACGCGCGCAAGGTTGCGTTCGTGGAGGGCGGGCACCGCGTGCTGGCTCTGACGGAAACCGAACGGCTGGCCGAGCTCTACAGTCTGAGTCCGCCCGAGCGGGACCACGTCCTCATGCTCGCCGCTGAAGCCAGGCGACGTGATCGGGAAACGCGGCCCGTGGCTGTTTGGGCGCAGGCCTACGTCGCTGTCGAGGCAGCGGCCACCCGGTTGCGTGTCTTCTACGAGGAGCTGATACCGGGCTTCATCCAGTCTGAACGCTACGCGCGTGCCGTGCTCTCGACGGCTGTGATCCCCGCCGCTGGGGGTATCGACAGCGCAGTCGCCAAGCGGCTAGCCCGGGCGGCTCATGTCATGGGCGAGAACGCGCCACAGGTAATCCTGGTGCTCGGTGAGGCGGCGCTTCACCGCCGGGTAGGTGGTACGGGCGGACTTCGGCAGCAACTCGACACTTTGCGGCACTTCGCGCAGCTCGACCATGTCACTCTGAAGGTGCTCCCCTTCGACGCGGGTGCGCACGCCCCGATTGGCACGTCCTTCACGTTGCTGGACGTGGGAGATCCCAGTGCCACGTTCGCGTTTACCGAGACGATGGTGGATGGCGAGTGGCACGACAGTGCCACCTATACCCAACACTTCGCGGTGGCGTTCGAACGCGTCTTCGCGGCAGCACTCACGCCCGCAAAATCTGAATCCCTCCTTGCGGGCCGTATCCGTGAACTTGAGGAGTAAGAATGGAAGACCCTGCTGGTATGACTAACTGGCGTAAGGCGACCCGTAGTAGTAACGGGTCCGCGAACTGCGTGGAGGTGGGTAGCGCGCCTAGTCTCGTTGGTATCCGTGACACCAAGAACCGTGCGGGTGGCACTCTTGTCGTCAGTCGCCGTGCCTTCGGTAGCTTCGTAACCGCAGTGAAGGCAGACCGCTTCTGACCCTGAGCCCGCCGGCCACCTCGTTAGGCCGGCGGGCAGTTGCCCTCATGCCTCACAGGCGGCCGCATCCGCGACACTGCCACCTTAGGCACCTCACTACGACAGAGAGGAACAGCCTCACCAGTCTGGCGGAGACTCTGTCGTCTTGCTGGTTGGCATACTGAGATGGATACCCTTCTCTTCCGGGTGAGAGTCGCCGAGGGCAAGTCACTCATCCAAAACTGAGCGATGCTCTTCATTGGAGGAAATAGAATTGGGTTCGAATACCATCCTCCGCAGGTGGAGGAAGGTCAGAAGAAGCAGCAATGGCGCGAACAACTGCGTGGAGATTGGTAGCGCACCTGGTCTCGTTGGCATCCGCGACACGAAGAATCGTGCCGGTGGCACTCTTGTCGTCACCCGCCATGCCTTCAGCAGCTTCGTCACGGCGATCAAGGCAGATCGCCTCTGACCAGGAGCCCGCCGGCACCCCATCGGCCGGCGGGCAACTATCTCAGACCCCATAGTCAGCCGCATCTGCGACACCACCACACCGACGAACCTGACCACCGCACTACGTCGAACAGGGGTAGAGAAGTACCAGTCGACGGATACCACATCCATCCAGTAGCCGGCAGGCTAGGAGCACCTCCCTCTCTCCGGCCAAGCGGGAAGTCGGTGGGGTCCACCTCAAGTTCCCCAGCCAGAACGGTTTCCACTCCTCGAGGAGGTAGTAGATGGACGCGAGTACCACTCGGACCAACTGGCGGAAGCCTACCCGGAGCACCAACGGCATGAACAGCTGCGTCGAGATCGGCGGCGCACCTGGCCTTGTCGGCATCCGTGACACCAAGAACCGTGCGGGTGGCACTCTTGTCGTCAGCCGCCAGGCCTTCGGCAGCTTCATCACGGCGATCAAGGCTGACCGCATCTGACCAGGTGTCCGCCGGCCACCCCATCGGCCGGCGGGCACCTTCCACCCACGCCCACTGCCGCACGGCATGGCGTAACGCTTCCCCACGCGGAGAAGCCTCACCAGAGCGACCCGAACTCAGAGCCGACCCGTGGTAAGGCCTCGTGCGGTGGTGGGATGGGGCCGGCAGGGTCCTCCTGTTCACGTGCGTCGCACCACGCCAGGCAGCCAGTACGAGCGGTTCATCGGCTGGACTCGACTCCAGAACGCCCGGACACCGGCATCCTCCCGGCGCTGGTGCCCTACGCCGTCCTGCACCACGTCTTCGACAAGTCCGCTACTCCACCCCGGCCGAGAGTTCACACCCCGAGCGATGGCTGACCTCGCCGAGCAGGCCCGCACTGGCAACCGAGCCTCGGTGTTCAACTACCTCCAGGGCCGGGAGCACGGTTTCGCACTGCCCATCAGGAGAGTTCGGGAACACACCGGGTTCACCGCCGGCGATCTGGCCGACATGCTCGGTGGTTCCCACCCGCCGCAGGGCCACACGCTCATCGACAAGGACCCACGCTGGTCGGCGTGCGCGACAGACTGCTCTCCACCACCGTGATCCGGGAACTGGTCGTGGAACACCCCGCGTCCTCCCTGGCCTCGCTCGAGGGGAACTGGCAGCCGAGGGGTGTCGACGGCAGGCACGCAGGTCGCAGGAGCCGGGCTGCCGGGGGTTCGAGGTCGGAGCCCACACCGCCACGTCCGAACCAGAACGCAGCTCGGCGGATGTGCTCTTCCCGCCCCAGTCGGTGCCGTGCCACACCCGGCGCGGAGGCTGAACGGCGGGCCGGCACCGCCACCGGCGATGTCCCCCGTCGCCTCGGTGGCAACGGCGGGCTGGCACACGGCCTGACGGACACCGCGCCCACGGTCGCGA
Organism: Actinoalloteichus spitiensis RMV-1378; assembly: GCF_000239155.1. Taxonomy (GTDB): domain Bacteria; phylum Actinomycetota; class Actinomycetes; order Mycobacteriales; family Pseudonocardiaceae; genus Actinoalloteichus_B; species Actinoalloteichus_B spitiensis. The sequence goes on along the minus strand of NZ_AGVX02000443.1, from coordinate 452 downwards.
CCTTCGCCACGGTCGCGGTCGCCTACTGGCCGGGTTGCGGCACGGCCGCCCACTCCGACGCTCCCGCACCTCCGGCCTGGTGAGACCCTGTTCCGCGCCGGTGGGCTGATGGTCGAGGATGGGGGTGGGAGCGGCACAGGACGAGTGTGCCGCTCCCACCCCCAGTTCTCGGTCTGCGCGGCTCAGGCCGCGCGCCGGCTCAGCGGCAGGTGACGACGCTCAGGCTGCTGTCGCCGCAGAGCAGCAGGCTGGCCTGGCTGGCTCCGGGGCTGGCGAACTCGGCGGCGTCCTCGGAGGCCTCCATCGCCTGCAGGTCGAGAACCGACTCCATAGCGCACTTCCTTTCGTGGGTGTTTCCCTGGTTGCCCGTCCGCGTGTCACGGACGGGAGTTCTGGGCGGCCGCGAGCGGGCGGCCGGCGGGCGCACCATCGGCGGGGGGGGGGGGGGGCGG
>NZ_AGVX02000444.1 GCF_000239155.1 Actinoalloteichus spitiensis RMV-1378 | reverse complement strand
GATCCGCCCGGCCCGCCGCAGGGCGAGGAAGGCCACCGGCAGGATCGCCAGGAACAGCAGCGCCAACCGCCAGTCGACGAAGAAGGTCACCACCACCACTGTCGCGGGAACGACGGTGCCGGTGATCGCCGGCGGCCCGAACGTGGAGGCCAGCTGGGCCACGTTGCCGGCCGACGTGGTCACCGTGCGGGACAGCCTGGCCTTGTTGCCGCCGGTGAACCAGCCCAACGGCAGGGTCGCGGCGTGCCGCATCAGGCGGTGCCGGAGCTGCGCGGCCAGGCTCATGCTCGCGGCGAAGCCCACCGGGGTGGCGATCATCTTCAGCACCCCGTACACGGCGGCTCCCACCGCCCCGGCGATCAGCCACGGCGTCGCGGCGGCGAGATCCGGTTCCGGACGCAGCAGCGCCCGCAGGATCGGCACCAACATGCCGAGCAGCACGCCCTGGAGGATCGCCAGCACCAGGTGCAGCAGGCCCATCCTCACCAGCACCCCGGGATGCGGGTACAGGCGGTACAGGTGGCGGATCATGCGGTGTCTCCGTTCTGCTGGGCCCGCCACATCCGCGCGTACAGGCCGTTGCGGGCGAGGAGGACGGGGTGGGACCCGACCTCGGCGACCCGGCCACCCTCCAGGACCACGATCTGGTCGGCGCTGGCGATGGTGTGCAGCCGGTGGGCGATCACGATCACCGTCTTCCCGGCGATCAGGGTGGCCAGCGCGTCCTGGACGGCGGCCTCCCCGTCCGGGTCGAGGGCGGCGGTGGCCTCGTCCAACACCACCACCGGAGCGGCGGCCAGGATCGCGCGAGCGATGGTCAGCCGCTGCCGCTCACCTCCCGACAGCCCGCCACCCACCGCGTCGAGCACGGTGTCGTAGCCCTGCGGGAGGCGTTCGACCACGTCGTGGATCTGGGCCGCCCGCGCCGCCGCGCGCACCTGCTCGTCGGAGGCGCCCGGACGCCCGATCCTGATGTTCTCCGTCACGGTGTCCCGCAGCAGCGCCACGTCCTGGAAGACCAGCGTCATCGAGGACAGCAGGGTCTCGGAGGACATGTCCCGCACGTCCACCCCGCCGATGCGGACCGCCCCGCCGGTCACGTCGTAGAACCGGGGGAGCAGGCTGGCCAGTGTCGTCTTGCCCGCCCCGGACGGACCGACCAGCGCGGTGACCGTGCCCGGCTCGCACCGCACGCTGACGTCCTCCACCGCGTTGGTCACCCCGTCGTAGGAGAAGGTGACCCGGTCGAGCTCGATGTCGTGCCCGGTCGGGCGCTGGGGCTCCGCGGGCTCGGGCAGGGCCTCCCGGTGGAGCAGGGCGTCGATGCGCCCCGCGGCCATCCGGGCCTTGCGCAGACCCTGGTTCCCCTGGATCAAGGGGGTGAGGGAGGTGGGCAGACCCACGCCCACCACCAGGAACGGCAGCAGGTCGACGAAGGCCAGTTCCCCGGCGGTGACGAAGCCCAGTCCCGCCGCGAAGACGACCGCGAGGACCGTCACCTCCGAGTTGAAGAGCTGGCACAGCGCCGAGCTGTACCGGACCTCCGAGACCCAGGTGCGCATGGCGGCGGTGTGCTCGCGCACGGCGGCGCCGAACCGGTCCAGCAGCCGGCCGCCGGTGCCGAAGGCCTTCACGACGCTGATCCCGTCGGCGTACTCGACGCTGGCCGCGCTGATCCGGCCCTCGGCCGCCAGCAGCCGGGCCATGTGGGCGGGCATCGACCGCATCGAGATCCGGTAGGCGAGCACCATCAACGCCGGGACGGCCATCGTGATCAGCGCCAACCGCCAGTCCACGAACAGCAGGTAGCCGAAGCCGACGAGGATCGCCGTCGCCCCGGCGGTGATCTCGCCGAGGGCGTGCGCGATCAGCTGGTGCATCTCCTCCAGGTCGTCGGTCATGGTCTTCTTGACCTGGCCGGAGCCGGCGGAGCGGAACCAGCCGAGGGGGATCACCCCCAGCCGGCGGACCAGCCGGACCCGGATGTCCCGGAGCATCTCGGCGTCGGCGTAGTGGCCCACGTGCGAGGAGAGGCCCAGCAGCACCAGGCGCAGCATCGCCCCGATCCCACCGACCGCGACCCAGGTCCAGACGGTGGGGGCGGCGGCCGCCGCGCTGGGCGCGGTGAGGACGGCGCGGGCGATCTCGGCGATGGCCAGGTAGGGGAGGAATCCGGCCGCGGCGGCGAGCGCGGACAGCACCCCGCAGGTGATGAAGTGGCGACGCACCGGCCGGAGGAGGCGAGCCGCCGCGCCGACCCGCACCAGGGTGGGAGCGTCCTCCTCGGCGGGGCCGCGTGGGGGGTTGTCGAGTGGGGCGGTGCGCTCCGCCGTGGTCGTGTCCGTCGTTGTCATGAGCCTTCCTCGTCGTGGAGGTCATGTCGCGTCGCCGCGTGGTCGGGGCGCGGTGTCCTCGCCTGCTCGGCTGCCGGTGGGGCGCCGGGAGCGGCCCCGGGGCGACGGAATGACTGGCAGTCAGTCACCGCTCAAGGCTAGGCTAACCTAATTGAGGAGGGCGAACCAGGGGCCTCCGCCGGGCCGGGCTTCGGGTACCCCGCCGGAGGCCGTGCACACGGACGAACCCACGGGTGCCGGGAGGTGCCTTCCGGAGCGAGGCGGTGAGGGTGGTGCGAGACGGCGTGGCGCCGGGTGCCCGGCGCCGGGTGGGGGAGGGCGCACGTCCCCGTCGGCACCCCAGGGGCCGGCCGGGGCGGCGAGCCGGGGCCGCCGGGGGCCTCAGGCCGAGGGCGCGAGCAGGACCCGGCAGAGCCGGGTCACCTCGGCGAGCATGCGGTCCTCGTCCGCCGGCGTGTGCAGGATGTGGTCCGCCGTCCCGTGCATCGCGTGGTAGAGGATCACGGCGGTCGCCGTGGGGTCGGGGACCGTCACCCCGATCTCGAGCAGCAGGTCGCGCAGCGCGTCCACCGCCGGGTTGTCCTCGGGGTCCTCGGGGCGGGACGGGTGGTGGAACAGCAGGTCGTGCAGCCGGACGTCACGCCGGTACTCGCTGATCCCGCTGAGGACCCACCGTTCGATCTTGTCGACACCCCCGCCGGACTCGGCGGCCTGCCGCTGGCTGGGCCCCGAACGC
>NZ_AGVX02000445.1 GCF_000239155.1 Actinoalloteichus spitiensis RMV-1378 | reverse complement strand
CCGCCGCTGGCGCTTGCCCCACCCGGTGGTGGGTCTGCGCCGTCCGGGTGAAGCGCACGGTGACAGGTCCGGCAGTACACCAAGGCTGTAGTTCCCGGGTCCGCCCAGCGCACGACCGGTACCGCAGAGCAGCTTCCCGGCCGGGACCGCCGCCCTCCACCCCCCGGATGGGGCAGGATATGGCCCGATGGATACCGGGCACAGGAGTTCACTCAGGTCACGCTGCGCGAGGGCCGTCCACGCCCACTCACCGGCACTCGTCGGCCTCTCGCGCAGCATCCACGCCGAGCCCGAACTGGCCTTCGCCGAGCACGAGAGCGTCCGCAAGATCACCGAAGTCCTCGCCGGCGAGGGCTTCGAGGTGCGCCGCCCCGTCGCGGGGCTCGACACGGCGTTCACCGCGAGCTTCGGCCACGGCGAGCTCGTCGTCGGGCTGTGCGCCGAGTACGACGCCCTCCCCGAGGTCGGGCACGCCTGCGGGCACAACGTGATCGCCGCGGCGGCCGTGGGGGCGGCGATCGGCCTGCGGGACGTCGCCGACGAGCTCGGCATCACCATCCTCGTCATCGGTACGCCCGCCGAGGAGGTCGGCGGGGGCAAGGTGCTGATGCTGGAGCGGGGTGTCTTCGACCCGGTCGCCCTGGCGATGATGGTGCACCCGGGGCCCGAGGAGACGGTGACCCGCCCCAGCCGGGCCATCGCGGACCTGGAGGTGCGCTACACGGGCCGGGAGTCGCACGCGTCCTCGGCGCCCGAGCGCGGGATCAACGCCGCCGACGCCCTCACCGTCGCGCAGGTCGCCATCGGGCTCGCCCGCCAACATCTGGAACCCGGGCAACAGGTGCACGGTATCGTGACGCACGGCGGTGCGGCGCCCAACATCGTGCCCGCCAGGACCTCCGCGGTGTTCAACCTGAGAGCGCCAGAGGTGGAATCGCTGGCTCGTCTGAGCGGTCGTATCGAGGACTGCCTCCGGGCCGGTGCCGTCGCGACCGGGGCCGGGTACGAGACCTCGGAGATCTCCCCGGTGTACGCGGAACTGCGTCCGGACGGCTGGCTGGCCGAGGCGTACCGCGCGGCCGCCGTCGAACTGGGCCGAGCCCCGCTGAGCCCGGCCGAGGAACGGTCCCGGGTCTCGGGGAGCACCGACATGGGCAACGTCACCCACGTCGTGCCGGGGATCCACCCGACCCTGGCCCTCGACTGCGGGGACGCCGTGAACCACCAGCCGGAGTTCGCGGCGGCCTGCGTCTCGCCGTCCGCCGACCGGGCGGTGGTGGACGGAGCGGTCGCGATGGCGTGGACCGCGGTGGCCGCCGCCACCGACAGCGAACAACGGACAAGGCTGCTTGCCGACGTGGCAGGTCGGGCTGCCGCTTCGAGGAAAGTCGCCGCGACAGGAGGTGCGGCATGACTGTGGTGGATTCGGGTCATGAGATGACGGGAACGAACACCAGGACCGCCCCGGCGAGGCCGTCGAGGACGGGCACGGGGACCAGGGACGAGTCGGGGGCGCGCGGTGCTTTCGCGCCGGGCCACGCGCCGCTCGGCGAGCCGATTGGACCAGGAAGCGCTCCGGGCAGCACCATGACCGCTGTGGCGGACATCGGCGCCGGGCGAGGGCCGGACTGGCTGGACTCCTGGCTGGACCGGCACGGCGCGGACGTGGTGGCGTGGCGGCGGGCGATCCACGCCAACCCGGAACTGTCCCGCCACGAGACCGGCACGACGGCCTTCCTCGTCGAACGCCTCACCGCCGCCGGCCTCCGCCCGCGAGTGCTCCCCGGTGGTACCGGTCTGCTGTGCGACATCGGCACCGGCCGGCACTGCGTGGCACTCCGCGCGGACCTCGACGCGCTGCCGCTCGCCGAGGCGACCGGGCTGCCCTTCGCCTCCGAGAACGAGGGCGTCTCCCACGCCTGCGGGCACGACGCCCACACCACCGCCCTGCTCGGCGCCGCGCTGGCCCTGGCGGGCGCGCCGTCGCTGCCCGGGCGGGTGCGACTGATCTTCCAACCGGCCGAGGAGGTCATGCCCGGCGGGGCGCTCGACGTGGTCGCCGCGGGCGGGCTCGACGACGTGGACGAGATCTTCGGCCTGCACTGCGACCCCCGGCTGGAGGTGGGCCGGGTCGGGCTGCGGGTGGGGGCGATCACCTCAGCTGCTGACCTGCTCGAACTGCGGTTGACCTCGCCCGGCGGTCATACCTCGCGGCCCCACCTGACCGCCGACCTGGTGCACGCGCTCGGCACGGTGATCACCGGTCTGCCCACCCTCCTGTCCCGGCGGATCGACCCCCGGTCGGCCACGGTGCTCGTCTGGGGGGCGGTGCACGCGGGCAAGGCTCCCAACGCGGTGCCGCAGGACGGTGTGCTGCGCGGAACCCTGCGGACGGGGGACCGGGACGTGTGGGCCGCGTTGGAGCCGATGGTGCGCGAGCTGGTCGCCTCGCTGCTCGCGCCGACCGGTGTGACCTACGAACTCCGCCACCAGCGCGGCGTCCCGCCCGTGGTCAACGACGAGGACAGCACCCGGGTCCTGGACGCGGCCGTGCGGACCGCCCTCGGGGCGGGCGCGGTGTCCACCACCCAGCAGTCCTCCGGTGGTGAGGACTTCGGCTGGTACCTGGAGCACGTTCCGGGTTCCTTCGCCAGGCTGGGCGTGTGGCCGGGGGTCGGCCCCCAGCGGGACCTGCACCAGCCCACGTTCGACCTGGACGAACGGGCCCTGTTGGTCGGTGTCCGCGTCCTCGTGCACGCGGCGCTGGCGGCGATGACGGACTAGCGGGCACGGGGGGTCCGCCGGGGTCCCCACCACCCGGTGGTGCCCCGCTCCCGCCCGGGCCTCCCCGCTGCCCGCGAGGTGTTCCCCGCCCGGTCGCGGCGGCACCGGGCGCGGGAGGGGCGGCCGGCACCAGCCGTGG
>NZ_AGVX02000446.1 GCF_000239155.1 Actinoalloteichus spitiensis RMV-1378 | reverse complement strand
GGGCGGATGCCCGGCGGGCGAACCCCGGTCGAACCGCCGCCGGTACCGCGCTCCCGCCTCGGCGCACTCCTGCCGGGACGCCCCGCCGCCACCCACGCCCGCGACCGACCTCGAGTGTCCCTCCCCTGTGCGGGACGGTGTGCCCCTCCTCGGGAAACCACCCACGACCCGGCGAATCCGACCGCGCGCGGCACCAGGAACCCGCCCCGATCCGGTCAGGAATCGAGAAGCGGGGGTGCCGAGCCCCCTTCTAGCCTGGCCGGCATGGACGTCACCACCCACGTCAGCGTCCGCCCGCGCACCGATGTGGACGCCTCCCGCGACGTCCTGGTCCTCGAAGCCCGCGTCGGGTACGAGGACTCGCGGTGGATCACGGTCGGCCCCACCGAACAGCCGGTACCTCCCCCGTCCCCCAACCCCGTGCGGTCGACCCCGGCGCCACGGACTCGCGGCGGCGCGCCGTCGTCCCGATGACGACCAGGGGGACCTGCGCCGGCACCATCCCTGCTAGCAGGAACCTCGACGGCACGTTCCACCGGCTGCGTGAGGCGGGCACCCCCGTCGTGCGGGACCTGTGGAGCAGCCGTACGGAATCCGGGAGGGCGCCGTGCGCGAGCCGCCGGCGACCTGCTCCGCATCCAGGAACTCCGGTGACCGGCCCAGCCCGCCGAGTCCGGGCCGTGGGCGTCGCGCGATCCGATGTACCCCCCGCCGCGGCACGGCTCGCGGCCGTTCGCCCTCCCGAGGCCATCCCCGACCGTGGCCCAGCACCGGTGAGGCGCCTTGGAAGGGCTCGAGCCCGTCGGACGCCAGCACGGGTGCTCCGGTCGGCCCCGAGGACGCTGGGCGCGGGCCCATCGAGGGGAAGCCCCGTCGGGGGCGGCGTTCCCCGAGTACCACAGCGGCGCCAGGCGTAACGTGCTCGTCGTCCGACCGCCATCGGGTGACCAGAGGTACGCACGATCGTCACCACCGGAGACCGAGGCACGGCGCCCCACCACGGAGGGAGATCACGATGCGCAGGGCCGCGAGGGCGGATTCGCCGTCGTCCACCGGACTGGCCGCAGACAGCCACGACGTGCTCCGCGTGCACGGCGCCCGCGAGAACAACCTCCGGGACATCAGTGTGGAGATCCCGAAACGCCGGCTGACCGTGTTCACCGGCGTCTCCGGATCAGGGAAGAGCTCGCTGGTGTTCACCACGATCGCCGCGGAGTCGCAACGCCTGATCAACGAGACCTACAGCGCCTTCGTCCAGGGGTTCATGCCGACCCTCGCGAGACCCGATGTCGACGTCCTCGAAGGGCTGACGACGGCCATCATCGTCGACCAGCAACGGCTCGGGTCGGACCCGCGCTCCACGGTCGGCACCGCCACCGACGTCCACGCGATGCTGCGCATCCTCTTCAGCCGGCTCGGCCAACCCCACGTCGGCTCGCCCAACGCCTTCTCCTTCAACGTTCCCTCGGTCCGCGCCCATGGCGCGATCACCGTCGAGCGCGGAGCGAGCCGGACGGTGAAGCAGACCTTCTCCCGCACCGGGGGCATGTGCCCGCGGTGCGAGGGCAGGGGAACGGTCTCGGACCTCGACCTCACCCAGCTCTTCGACGACTCGAAGTCCTCGCCGAGGGAGCGCTCACCATACCCGGCTGGAAGTCCGACAGCCTGTGGACCGTCCGGGTCTATGCCGAGTCCGGACTCCTCGACCCCCACAAGCCGATCCGGGAGTACACACGGAAGGAGATGGACGACTTCCTCCACCACGAGCCGACCAAGGTCAAGGTCGAGGGCATCAACCTGACCTACGAGGGGCTGCTCCCCAAACTGCGCAAGTCGTTCCTCTCCAAGGACCGGGAGGCCATGCAGCCGCACATCAGGGCCTTCGTGGACCGCGCGGTCACCTTCGCCACCTGCCCCGAATGCGACGGGACCAGGCTGGCCGAGGCGGCCCGGTCGTCCAGGATCCGGGGCAGGAACATCGCCGACGTCTGCGCACTCCAGATCAGCGACCTCGCCGAGTGGGTCCGCGGCCTCGACGAACCCTCCGTGGCGCCGCTGGTGGACGCGCTGGGGCGCACCCTCGACTCGTTCGTGGAGATCGGGCTGGGATACCTCTCCCTGGACAGGCCCTCGGGGACCCTGTCGGGCGGGGAGGCGCAACGGGTCAAGATGATCCGGCACCTCGGTTCCTCGCTCACCGACGTCACCTACGTCTTCGACGAACCCACCACCGGCCTGCACCCCCACGACATCCAACGCATGAACGACCTGCTGCTGCGCCTGCGGGACAAGGGGAACACGGTGCTGGTCGTGGAGCACAAGCCGGAGACCATCGCGATCGCCGACCACGTGGTCGACCTCGGTCCCGGAGCCGGTGCCGAGGGCGGCGTGGTCTGCTTCGAGGGCACGGTCGAGGGCCTCCGGGCCAGCGGCACCACGACGGGACGGCACCTGGACGACCGGGTCGCCGTCAAGGAGACGGTGCGCACGCCGGTCGGCAGGCTGGAGGTCCGGGGGGCCACCAGGCACAACCTCCGGGACGTCGACGTGGACATCCCGCTCGGTGTGCTGGTCGTCGTCACCGGCGTCGCAGGCTCGGGGAAGAGCTCCCTGGTGCACGGGTCGCTCCCCGCCGACGCCGGGGCGGTGTCCATCGACCAGACCCCTATCCGAGGCTCCCGCCGGAGCAACCCCGCGACCTACACCGGTCTCCTCGACCCGGTCCGGAAGGCCTTCGCCAAGGCCAACGGGGTGCGGCCCGGCCTGTTCAGCGCCAACTCGGAGGGCGCCTGCCCGAACTGCGGCGGTGCCGGTGTCGTCTACACCGACCTGGGGATGATGGCCGGTGTCGCCACCACCTGCGAGGAGTGCGAGGGCGAGCGCTTCCAGGCGTCGGTGCTGGAGCACCGTCTCGCGGGCCGGAACATCAGCGAGGTGCTCGCGATGTCGGTCGCCGAGGCGGAGGGGTTCTTCGGCGTGGACGGGGCGAAGGTCCCGGCGGCCCACACGATCCTCGACCGCCTCGTGGACGTGGGGTTGGGGTACCTACGGCTCGGGCAGCCGCTGACCACGCTGTCCGGTGGTGAACGGCAGCGGCTCAAACTCGCCACCCGGATGGCGGAGAAGGGCGGCGTCTACGTCCTCGACGAGCCCACCGCCGGCCTGCACCTCGCCGACGTGGAACAGCTCCTCGGCCTGCTCGACCGGCTGGTCGACTCCGGGAAGTCGGTCATCGTCGTGGAGCACCACCAGGCCGTGATGGCCCATGCGGACTGGATCATCGACCTCGGGCCGGGCGCCGGGCACGACGGCGGCCAGGTCGTGTTCGAAGGGACACCCGCCACCCTCGTCGCCGCGCGGTCCACGGTGACGGGCCGGCACCTGGCTGCCTACGTCGGTGCCTGACCGGCCGCGCGGCCTCGCCCGGCCCGCACGTGCATCTCGGTAGGCTGTGGACGATGTCGCGGAACGGATCGGGGTGCCTGGGATGCGTCGTGGAGGGGCCCGGACGAAGCGAGTCGTCGACCGGATCAACACCTACGTCATTGCCCAGCGTGATTCGCCCCGGTGGGGGCGTTGGGTCCGCCGCTACCTGACCACCATCACCTACACGGGGCGCCGTTCGGGACGCACCTTCACCACCCCGGTCGCCTATCGGCGTCGGGGCGAGTACGTGCGGATCCCGGTCGGGCTGCCGGGAGCGAAGAACTGGTGGCGCAACTTCACGGGCCGCGGCGGTCCGCTGAGCCTGGAACTCGACGGTGCGACGCGGACCGGGCACGCCGTCGCGTGCCGGGACGAGCGAGGCCGGGTCGTGGTCATCGTCCGGTTGCGCGGCTGAGCGCACGGGCGCGCGAGGCGCCGTCGCGGGAGGTTCGCCCTGCCCGATGGCGGTGCTCGCGCACCGCGACCGTGCCGCCACGTCCGTCGGCGGCGCTCCCGCAACGGGCCACCCCCACTTCGTTCCGGGGTCCGGGGCCCCGAGTGGGCGGCGAGGCGACGGGGGTGGCACCAGTGCGCGGGGCGGCTGGTCCGGAGCCGGACGTGCGCCCTGGAGCGGGTGACCCGCCTCCCCGGCCACCGGGAAGGCGGGGACGAACTCCGCGCGGTCGACAGCCGGGGAACGACGGGGGACCGTGGTGCGGGGACGTGCCCCCACCGCCCGGGACGACTCGACCGGGTGGCGGCCCCGAGGGACAGGGCGCCGGCGGTGGCCGGCCGCACCGCCGAAGGGGGAAGGGCCGATGAGGACGTCCGCCCGGCCGACCAGGCCAGGCACCGGGACTGGGAGGGGCACCGTGACGAGCGCTGAGGCCATCCGGCACGCGCTGGTCCTCGCCGGCGGGGGTTCCCGCCGTTTCAGGGGAGGCGACAAGACGACCCTGCTGGTGGGCGGGGCGACGTTGCTGGACCGCGTGCTGGCTGCCGTACCCAGCGGCACCGACACGGTGGTCGTCGGACCGGAACGCCCCACCGGCACCGTGGTCCGGTGGACCCGGGAACGCCCCCCGGGTGGTGGCCCCGTCGCCGGGATCGCCGCCGGCCTCCGCCTGCTGCCTCCCCCGGGCCCCCGCGACGGGAATCCCCTGGTGGCCCTCCTCGCCGCGGATCACCCGTTCCTCACCCAGGACACCCTGCACCGGTTGGCGGGCGCGCGCACGGGGACGAGCGGGGCCGGCGCCGTCCTCGTGGACGACGCGGGTCGCAGGCAGTGGCTGGTGAGCGTGTGGCCGCTGGACGTCCTGCGCTCGGCGGTCCCCGAGGAACCCGCGCACGCCGCGCTGCGGTCCACCCTGGGCGCGCTGCCGGTCGTCGACGTGCGCTCGGTCGGCGCCGAGGCCTTCGACGTGGACGACCGGGAAGCGGCCGCGCGCGCCGCTGACCTTGTGTGATCGGCCAACCGCCGATCTGGTGCGGGCCGCC
>NZ_AGVX02000447.1 GCF_000239155.1 Actinoalloteichus spitiensis RMV-1378 | reverse complement strand
GCCGCGCTCGACTCCTGCGGGCTGCTCACCGCGTGGGTCCCGGTGGACGCGCGCGCGGCGGACCCGGTGGTGCGGACCCTGCTGGCGACGGCGTGGTCCGCCGCCGGTCCGGAGCCGGCGGCGGATGGCCGCCGCACCCTGGCCGAGGTGCTGGCCCCCGCCGTCGACCCGAGCAGCCCGGTGCCGGAGGAACTGGTGCGGCGTCTCCTCGCGTCCGTCCCGCTGACCGACCGGGCGCCGACGGAGCCCACCCCGCTGAGCGTCGCCGAGGACGGCCGGTGGTGGTCGGGAGTGCTCTACGGGGCGGGTGTGAAGGACACCGCCGAGTTCGTGGGCGCCGGCGCCCGGCAGGCGGCCAGGACCCGGCGCATCGGCGTGCTGGAGGAGGAGCTGCACGAGCTCCGGGGGGCGCTGGCCGCCGCGGAACGCGCCGAGGCGGAGGCGCGGTCCCGGGTGGAGCTGCTGGACCGCCAGCTGGCCGCCTTCCCCGACTACGGTGAGCTCGTCGCGGCGCACGCCGCGCTGGCGGGGGCGGCGGCGGCCGCCTCGGACGCAGAGGACAGGGCACGGCGGCTCCGGGAGGAGCACCGCCACGCCGAGGAGCGGTGGAACGCGGCCGAGACCGAGCTCCGGCAGCGGGCGACCGAGGCGGGGCTGCCCCCGGACGCCGCCGGTCTCGACGCGGCGCACCGGCACGCCACCGAGGCGAGGGACCGGGTCGAGCAGCTGCGGGACGTGCTGGTGGGGCGGTGCGTGGGCGCGGTGGACGACCTGGCGGAGGCGGGCACCCACTACCAGGCGGCGGTCGCGGACCGCGCCGAGGCCGAGGAGCTGGCGCTGCGCGCCTGCCGGTCCTACGCCGAACAGCGGCGGTCGCTGAACGAGCTGACCAGCAGCGTGGGCGGCGAGGCCGAGAACGCCGCCCGCCGGATGTCCGACCTGGAGCGGCGGCGGGCCGAGGTCCGGGAGGAACTGCCGGCCGCGCGGGAGGCGGTGATGGCGGCCAGGGAACGCCTCGCCACGCTGGCGACCCTGTTGGAGACCAAACAGGGCCAGCTCGGGGAACGGGAGACCGAGGCGGACCGCGCGTCGACGGCCTTCACGGCCGCGCTACGCTCCCCGGGCACCTGGGCGGCCGCCGTGACGCCGAGCGGCCGGCCCCGAGGAGACGTGCCGTACGGAGCCCCGACGCGGGACGGGGACTCGCCGGCCGAACCCCCGACCGAACCGCCGGCGGACCCGCGCGCGGCGCTGGCGCTGGTGTCCGAACTCGCCGAGAGCCGCCCGGCGAGCGAGACGACCGTCATCACCCGGCTCCAGACCCTCCAGGTGGCGCTGGCCGGGACCCACGACATCACGGCGGCGGAGCACGCCGGTGTCCTGGGCATCACCGTCAGCGGGGAGGACGGCCCCCGGCCGGTGGCGGTGGCCGCGCGGCAGGTCCGCGACCGGTTGGCCACCCAGCGCGGTTACCTCAACGAGCGCTACCAGGCGGTGTTCGCGGACTACCTGATCCGGGATCTCGCGGAACGGCTGCGCGGGCAGATCGCGGTCGCGGAGGACCTGTGCGCGCGGATGAACGCGGTGTTGGACCGCGCCCGGTCCTCACAGGGCGTGCACGTCCAGTTGGAGTGGCGCCCCTCCCCCGCGCTGGACGACGCCACCCGGCAGGCGCTGGACCTGGTGCGCACGCCGTTGGGGGAACGGGATCCCGACCAGGACGCGCTGCTCCGCCGGGTGGTGACCGAGCGGATCGAGTCCGAGCGGGACGCCCACGCCAGGGGGTACGCGGAGATCCTGACCCGCGCGCTGGACTACCGGGGGTGGCACTCCTTCACCGTGCGGGTGCGGGACGACGGTCCGGACGGCCGGCCCCGGGTGCGCCGCCTGCGGCAGTTGTCCTCCGGGGAGACCCGGCTGGTGTCCTACGTCGCCCTGTTCGCCGCCGCCGCGTCCTTCTACGACGCCGTGGATGTCGGTGAGGGCGACGGCGGGGGGACCACCCGGGCCGGTGCGCCGCTGCGGCTGGTGCTGCTCGACGAGGCGTTCGAACGGCTGGACGACCCGACGATCGCCCGGATGCTCGGGCTGCTGGTGGACCTGGACATGGACTGGTTGATCACCTGGCCCAGCGGCTGGGGAGTGTCCCCCAAGATCCCGCGCATGCACATCTACGACGTGTTGCGCCCGAAGAGCGGCGCGGGGGTCGCCTGCACGCACACCACCTGGGACGGGGCGGACCTCACCCAGCACGACGCCTGAGCCCGGTGTGGAGGGTCGGTCGGTGCTCCCCCGGATGGCGGAGCACCGCCGGCACGACGTGCAGGAAACGTATAGCCGGGTTTGCGACGCTGTGCCCGGCTCGGTGGTGATGGGGGTCATCGCCGCGTCATGGCCGGTTGGCCAGCGGAGACGGCGGGCCGCCCCGGCCCGCCTAATCCGGTTGCCCTGCC
>NZ_AGVX02000448.1 GCF_000239155.1 Actinoalloteichus spitiensis RMV-1378 | reverse complement strand
CTCAGCCCACACCTCGCACAACACCTTCTCGGTGTCCGTGCGCGGTGCGACATGACGGTCAGCGGACTGGAACTCCGGGGCTGGTAACGCCGCCCGGTCTACCTTGCCGTTACCCGTCAGGGGCAAGGCCTCGAGCACCACCACCGCCGCCGGCACCAGGTACTCCGGCAGGAACCGGCGCAGAGCGTCCCGCAACACCTCCGGAGCGGGCACGGCCCCGTCCTCCGGCACCACGTAACCCACCAGGCGCCGCGCTCCCGGGGTGTCCTCCCGGACCACCACCACCGCCCGCGCCACACCCGACTGCCCCACCAACGCGGCCTCGACCTCACCCGGCTCGATGCGGAACCCCCGCACCTTCACCTGGTCGTCGGACCGCCCCACGAACTCGAGGACCCCGTCCGGCAACCACCGGACCAAGTCGCCGGTCCGGTACGCGCGTGTCCCTTCGGGCCCGAAGGGGTCCGCGACGAACCGGGAGCTGGTCAGTGCGGCCCGACCGGAATAGCCCCGGGCCACCCCGGCTCCCCCCAGGTAGAGCTCTCCCACCGCGCCCACCGGAACGGGACGAAGAGCGTTGTCCAGCACCACCACTCGGACCCCGTCCATACCGGTGCCCAGGGGGACCCTGCCTTCGGAGACCTCGGCCCCGGGCTCGCCGCAGACGGCGAACGTCGTCGTCTCGGTCGGGCCGTACACGTGCACGAAGCGGGTCTCCGGGCAAACCTGGCGCACCCGGGACCAGACGGAGGGGACGGCGGCTTCGCCACCGGTCCACACCTGTCCCAGCCCGGCCCACACCGCCGGGTCCTGGGTGGACAGCAGGGTGAACAGGGCGGTGGTGACGAAGACCGCTGACACGCCGTGGTCCTCGACCATTCGCCGCAGCAGCGCGGCGTCGAGGTCGTCGGGCGGTGCGGCCACAACGCTGCCGCCACCCAACAGCGGAACCCAGATCTCGTACACGGCGGCGTCGAAGGAGTGCGGGGAATGGAACAACACCCGCTCGTGCGCGGGATCCCACCACCGGTGGTCCGCCGCCAGGGTGAGGATGTCGGCGTGGGTGACCACCACGCCCTTCGGCGTCCCGGTGGAACCCGAGGTGTACATGACGTAGGCCGCGGCGGCCGCTGGCACGGAGACCTGGTGAGGACCGCCATCGCCGGTGACGTCCACCGGATCGGTGTCGACCAGCGCGAGTTCGGCCGGCAGCCGATCGTGGTGGGACGGCTCGGCCACCGCGTGCCGGACGCCGAGGTCCGCGCACATCCAGGCCACCCGCTCCGGAGGAGTCGCGGGGTGCACGGGCACGAAGGCCGCTCCGGCGCGTAGGACTCCGAGCCACACCGCGACCACAGCCGGTCCCCTGTCGACCGCGACGAGGACCGGTGTCTCCGGCCCTGCTCCGGTCCGGGCCAGGGCGGCCGCGACTCTCCCGGACCACTCCCAGATCCGGGCGTAGCTGTGGTCACCGCTGTCGTCCCGCACGGCCAGCGCGTCAGGATGGCGCTCGACGCGAGCCGCGAACCTGTCCACCACCGACCCGACGACCTCCTCGGTGGTGGTCTGCTCCGGTGGCAGGAGCAGCCGCCGGTCCGCCGCGTCGAGCAGGTCGACGCGTCGCAGCGGCGCGGCGGGGTCCGCCGTGACCTGGTCGGCCACTCTCAGCCACAGCCGACCCAGTCGGGCGACGGTCGTCTCGTCGAACAGGTTCGCGTCGTACTCCACGGAGACGACCAGTCCCCCGTCGTGCTCGACGAAGCTGAGGGTCAGGTCGAACGGGCTGGCCTCCCTGATGACGGGCACCTCGTCGACGCGCAGGCCCGGTAGCTCGAATGGCTCGGCCGGAGCGTTCTGCAGTGCGATCACCACGCGGACGACCGAGGTGTCGTCCGCAGCCCGGTCGAAACCGAGTTCGTCGACGAGCCGGCCGAAGGGCACCTCCTGGTGGGCGAACGCCCCCAGCACCGTCTC
>NZ_AGVX02000449.1 GCF_000239155.1 Actinoalloteichus spitiensis RMV-1378 | reverse complement strand
GGTCGGGGTCACCGACGACTTCTTCCACCTCGGAGGGAACTCGATCGTCAGCATGCGGGTAATCGCCCGCATTCGTGAGGACTTCGATGTGGAGGTCTCGATCAGGACATTCTTCGACGGCCCAACAGTGCGGTCGCTCGCCAGCACTGTCGAGGAGCGGATCCTGCTGGAGCTCGAGACTTCTGTGTTGACTGAAAGTGGTGGTGACGACGCGGCGCGCTGAACCAGGATGACGGCGGGCCAGAGGGAGCCGCATGGACGCGATGAGTTGAGCTTGTCGGAGGACTCCGCCCTGCGAGGAGTGTCCTGGCTGCTCCCAACCAGCATGTCGTCTGCTCTTGGGGGAAACGCATGGTTGATGTGTCGTCGGTGGCCGGAGACCGGTCCGGCACTGTCGTCCATGTCGACCCCCCCAACGCGATCACGCGAGCTTCCGGATCGGTGCACCACCAATTCGGAAGAATGGTCGACGAACGTCCGGATGCCGTCGCGGTGCGATTCGACGGCGGAGCCCTCACCTACGCCGAGGTGTGGGAGTGGTCGGGTCGCGTGGCCGCGGAGCTGTGCCGTCTCGGAGCCGGTCCCGAGGTTCCGGTGTTGGTCGCGCTGGAGCGGGGGCCGGCCGTGCTCCCGGTCTGGCTCGGAATCCTGCGTGCCGGTGCGGTGTTCGTCCCCGCGCACCCGGGCACACCCGCCGAGCGGGTGTCGTGGATGTGCGAGGACCTCGGAATCACCGTCGCGGTAGCCGACCCTGACCACCACGACCGGGTTCCGTCCACTGTCCGTCTCGTCGAACCCGACCCTGCCGGGAGTGACGGGGACCGGGGCACGAGCGCCGTCGTCCCCCTGACCTCGGCCGCCTATGTCATGTACACCTCCGGGTCGACCGGACGGCCCAAGGGCGTGGTGGTGACGCACGGGGCCGTGCTGTCCCTGGCCGAGGACCGGCGGTGGCGGGAACCCGCGCACCAGCGGGTGTTGTTCCACTCCCCCCACGCCTTCGACGCCGCCGTCTACGAGATCTGGGTACCCCTGTTGCGGGGAGCGACGGTCGTGGTCTCCCCACCAGGCGATCTCGACGTCGCCGTCCTCACCCGGATGGTGACCGAGCACGGGGTATCCGCTGTCTTCGTCACCACCGCCCTGTTCGGGCTCCTCACCGAGCAGGACCCGGGGGTGTGGTCCCGACTCGGTCAGGTGTGGACGGGAGGTGAGGCGGCCCGACCACCGGTCTGGTCGCGGGCACGGGCGGCCTCCCCGGACACCGAGTTCGTGCACGTGTACGGCCCCACCGAGGCAACCACCTTCGCGGTGTGCGGCGCGGTCCCCGCGACGGAGCTCGCAGCCGGCCGGGTCCCGTTGGGGCGGCCGATGGACGGCGTTCGGATGTGGGTGTTGGACCGGTGGCTGCGTCCGGTCCGGACTGGCGAGGTCGGCGAGCTCTACCTCGGTGGGACGGGACTCGCGCGCGGGTACGCGGGACGACCCGGTCTGACTGCGGGCCGCTTCGTGGCCGCTCCCCTCGATGACGCGGCCGGCGCGCGTGCGTACCGGACCGGCGACCTGGTACGGAGCCTGCCGGGCGGCGGCGTGGAGTTCGTCGGTCGTTCCGATGACCAGGTGAAGCTGCGCGGTTTCCGGATCGAGTTGGGCGAGGTGGAGGCCGCTCTCGCGGAGCTCCCGGGAGTCGGGCAGGCGGTGGCGACCGTTCTGGAGGACGGCCCTGATCTGCGTCGTCTGGTCGGGTACGTCGTGCCGTCGGACGACGGGGACGGGATCCACGGCGATCCGAGGGCGGAACTCCGGGCGGTGCTCCCGGCGTACATGGTGCCGGTCTCCGTGCTCGTTCTCGACGCGCTCCCGCTCACCCCCAACGGGAAGATCGACCGAGCGGCCCTGCCCGCCCCAGCTCCCAACTCCGGCGGGACCCACGTGGCACCCCGCACGGAGACCGAACGGGCGCTGTGCGACACCTGGGCCGAGGTGCTTCGGCTTGACCGGGTCGGCGTCACCGACGACTTCTTCGATCTTGGTGGCGACTCGATCAGCGGGCTGCGGGTTCTCTCCAGGCTGAGGGCGCGCTTCACCGACGACCTCTCCACCCGGATGCTGTTCGAGCACCGGACCGTCGCGGCCCTCGCCCCCCTGATCGACAAGGCTGTCTCGGCCCGGCCAGGTCGGAACCCCGGTGCCTCCGGCGTCGACCTCCGCCCCGCCGACCGGAGCAGGCCCCTGCCCCTGTCCTTCGCGCAGGAGAGGCTCTGGTTCCTGCACGAGTTCACCGCCGGTGGGGTCGAGTACAACACGGGTATCGCGCTGCGCCTGGCAGGCCAGCCGCCGCACCTGGACGCGCTGCGAACGGCGTTCGCCGAGGTCGTCGCACGTCACGAGTCCCTCCGCACCACCTTCGACACCGTCGACGGCCAGGCAAGGCAACGGATCCACGCGACCGCCGAGGTGCCGTTCACCTTCGTCGACCTGACCGGCCGAGCGGCGGGCCAGGGTTCCAACCTCGACGAACTGCTCCACGCCGAGGCCACCACCCCCTTCGACCTCCGCACCGGCCCCGTCGCGAGGGTGCTCGTCGTCCGCGAGCACGCGGACTCCCATGTGCTGGTCCTGTCGATGCACCACATCGTCACCGACGGCTGGTCCGTCGGTCTATTCGTCCGGGAACTCGCGGACCGCTATCGGGGCCAGCTCACGGGCAGCGGCGTGCCCCGCCCGCCGCTGCCGGTCGCCCAGTACGCCGACTACGCCGTGTGGCAGCGGGAGCAGGTCACCGCCGGGGCCTGGGACGACCAGATCGACTACTGGCGAGCGCGCCTCGCGAACCTCCCCACCCTGGACCTCCCCACCGACCGTCCCCGGCCACCCGTCCACACCACCCACGGCGCGGTGCACAAGCTCACGGTGCCCGTCGAGACCAGCGAAGCACTCGCTCGCGCGGCCCGAGCGCACGGCGTCAGCCTCTTCATGGTCCTCACCGCCGTCACCCAGGTGCTGCTGTCCCGGCACAGCGGCCAGGACGACATTCCCGTGGGCACCGTGACCTCCGGTCGCCACCGCGCCGAGTTCGAGGAGATCACGGGGCTCTTCGCCAACACGCTGGTGTTGCGGTCGCGGATCGGCCGTGAGGATTCGTTCGCGTCGTTGTTGGGGCGGGTCCGGGAGACGGTGTTGGAGGCGTTCGCGCACCAGGATGTGCCGTTCGACCGGGTGGTGGACGCGGTGGTGGGGGAGCGGGACGCGTCGCGGTCTCCGTTGGCGCAGGTGATGGTGGTGTTGCAGAACTCGGTGGGCGAGTGGGGTGATTTCCCGGGGTTGGGGGTGGAGCGGGTTCCGCTGGCTCGGGAGTCGGCTCGGTTCGAGGTGACGTTCGAGTTCTGGGAGCGTCCGGGTGGGTTGTGGGTGGAGGTGGAGTACAACACGGATCTGTTCGACGCGGGCACGGTGGAGCGGTTGGCGCGGCACTGGGTCGTCCTCGCCGGGGAACTCACCGCCAACCCGCACCGCGACCTGGCCGACGTGTCCCTGCTGGAGGACGACGAACGACGGCAGCTGCTGCACGACTGGAACGACACCACACGACCCGAGACACGGAACACCACCGTCCTCGACCTGTTCTCCCGTGCTGTCCGCGCGCACCCACGATCGGATGCCGTGGTGTGGGACGACCGGCGGCTGAGCTATGCCGAACTGGACAGGCGGGCGAACCAGCTCGCCCGCCACCTGCGCACCGCGCACGGGGTCGGCGGAGGAACCAGGGTCGGTGTGTGCGTGTCGAGGGCGCCCGAATCCGTCGTCGCGTTGCTGGCCGTCCTCAAGGCCGGAGCGGCCTACGTCCCCCTCGATTCCCGGTACCCGACCGAGCGAATCCGGTTCATGCTCTCCGACAGCGGCATCGGAACCGTCGTTTCCCAGACCGCACTGGCGCCGCGCCTGCCTGAGGACTGTGGCGTCGTCCTCGTCGACGACCCGGAGACCGAGCGCGCGCTCGGTCAGCAGGATGGCTCCGCGCCACCGCTGTCGGTATCGCCGGACAGTGCCGCCTACGTGATCTACACGTCCGGCTCCACCGGACTTCCCAAGGGGGTCGAGGTGCCGCACCGCGCTGTCGTGCGCGTGGCGTGGCGGTCGGACCACCTGCCGGTGGGACCAGGCGACGTCGTCGCCCAACTGGCCTCGATGTCCTTCGACGCGGCGACCCTGGAGATCTGGGGTGCGCTGCTGAACGGGGCCGCCCTGGCGGTGCCGCCACCGGGCGTGCTCTCGGTGCCCGAACTCCGGGATTTCCTCAACGAACGCAAGGTCACAGGCCTCTGGTTGACGGCTGGCCTGTTCCACGAGGTCGTGGACATCGACGTGGCGGCGCTGTCCGGGCTTCGCTACCTGCTCGCGGGGGGCGACGTGCTCTCCGCGGCGCACTGCCGGCGGTTGGTGGAGGCGGCGCCGGGGGTGCGGTTGGTCAACGGGTACGGGCCCACGGAGAACACGGTGTTCACCACCACGCAGATAGTGGATGCCGAGGTGCTCGCTCGCCCCGGACCGGTGCCGATCGGGTCGCCGATCGCCGGTACCCGGGTGTACGTGCTGGATGCGATGCTGCGACCAGCCCCGATCGGCGTTGTCGGCGAGGTGTACGCCGCAGGTGAGGGGCTGGCACGCGGCTACGTGGACCGTCCCGGTCTGACGGCGTCGCGGTTCGTGGCCGATCCCTTCGATGCCGCTGGTGGGCGGGTGTACCGGACCGGGGACCGGGGACGCTGGCTTCCGAACGGTTCCCTGGAGTTCCTCGGCCGTGCGGACACCCAGGTGAAGATCCGAGGATTTCGGATCGAGCCGGGTGAGATCGAGGCGGTACTCGAACAGCACGTCGCCGTGTCCCAAGTCGCCGTGATCGTCCGCGAGGACAACCCCGGTGTCCGGCGGCTGGTCGCGTACGCGGTGACTGACGGGCAGGACGAACCGTCCTCGTCCGAACTGAGGGACTTCGCCCGCCAGGTGCTGCCGGAGTACATGGTTCCGGCTGCGGTCGTCACCCTGGACGCCTTGCCGTTGACGGTCAACGGCAAGGTAGACCGAGCCGCTCTCCCCGCACCCGGGACCGCCGACGGCCCCTTGTCCACCGCCCCCCGTACCGACACCGAGAAGGTGTTGTGCGAGGTGTGGGCTGAGGTGCTGCGGTTGGACCGGGTCGGGGTGACCGACAACTTCTTCGAGCTGGGTGGCGACTCGATCCTGAGCATCCAGGTCGTGTCGAAGGCCCGAGCGGCGGGGGTGGTGTTCACCTCCCGGGAGTTGTTCCAACGCCAGACGATCGCTGCCCTGGCATCAGGACTGTCATCCCCTGACGGGGAACCCGGAACGGTGGGGGCCGAGCAGGGTCGGGTGTCGGGGGCGTTCCCGATGACCCCGGTCCTGGAGTGGTTCACCACCACGCACCCGGTGGGCCCGGAGCATTTCAACCTTTCCGCGGGGTTCACCCTGCCCCCGGACACCGATCTGGTGGTGGTGCGGCGGGCGGTGGGCGCGGTGGTGGAGCACCACGACGCGCTGCGCATGGTGCTGCGCCGCGAAGGCAAGAGGTGGACACCGGTGGTGTTGCCCGAGGTGGACCTGGACGAGGTCATCCAGGTAGTGGACCTACC
>NZ_AGVX02000450.1 GCF_000239155.1 Actinoalloteichus spitiensis RMV-1378 | reverse complement strand
GCGTCTCGGTGGGCCGGACGGTCGGCGCGGGGTGGGGCGGGGCCCGGAGGGGACCGGGCCCCGCCCCGTCCCGGTCAGCTCGAGGTCTGCCCGTCCAGCGTCTCCCGCAGGATGTCGGCGTGCCCGGCGTGCTGGGCGGTCTCGATGATCACGTGCGCCACCACGCGTCGCACGCTGTAGACCGTGCCGGGCTGGTGCCAGGGTGCCTCGGGCAGGGGGTGGGCGGCCGAGAGGTCCGGCACGCTGTTGATGATCTCCGCCGTTCGGGCGGCGACCTGCTCGTAGCGGGTGAGGATGCCGGTGAGGGTGTCCTGCGGCGACCACTGGAAGTCGTTCTGGTGGTCGATCATCCACTGGGGGAACTCGCGTGCGGTGCCGGCGGCCACGTCGTCCCAGGTGACGCCCTCGGGCAGGTCGTAGCGCATGGCCTGGGGGCCGTGGAGCACGAAGTTCATCCAGCTCTCCTCCATGCTGGTGACGTGCTTGACCACCCCGCCCAGGCACAGGGCGCTGGCGGTGGGCCGTGCGCCGAGCTGCTGGTCGCTGAGCCCCTGGACGGTGGTGGTCAGGGCGGCGCGGGCGGCGGCGAGCGCGTCGAGCAGGTCGGCCCGCTCGGTGTCGAGAGCGGCGGGGGTGGTGGACACGGGGTCTCCGTCCTCGTGGTGGGTGTCGTTGACTGGCACGTCGCCCACGATGGCAGCCGAAGAGGACAGGGAGTGTCCGCTTCTTCGGGCATGCTGGGAGCCATGCCGAAAACCTCGGCGAGGCTGCTGTCGTTGCTCTCGCTGCTCCAGACGCGTCGGGACTGGCCGGGTCCGGCGTTGGCCGCGCGGCTGGGGGTCAGCCAGCGCACCGTGCGCCGGGATGTCGACCGCCTCCGGGAACTCGGCTATCCCATCGCCGCGGTGAAGGGGCCCGACGGGGGCTACCGGCTCGGGGCGGGCAGTGAGCTGCCGCCGTTGCTGTTCGACGACGAGCAGGCGGTGGCGTTGGCCATCGCGCTCCAGATCGCCACCGTGACGGGGGCGGGCATCGAGGAGGCCTCGGCGCGGGCGCTGGCCACGGTGCGGCAGGTGCTGCCGGCCCGGTTGCGGCGTCGCATCGACACCGTCCCGTTCACCTCGGTGGAGCCACCGGCGCGGACGGGTGGTCGGGTGGCCAGCGCGGTGCTCGTGGCGCTCGGTGCCGCCGTCCACGCCCGGGAGGTGCTCCGGTTCGACTACGCCAGCCCGGCGGACCAGGGGGAGGGCGGCGCGGGGAGAGCGCCCCGGCGGGTGGAGCCCCACCACCTGGTCGCCTGGAGCGGGCGCTGGTACCTGGTGGCCTGGGACCTGGATCGCGGGGACTGGCGGACCTTCCGCGCCGACCGGATCACCCCGCGCACGCCCACGGGGCCCCGGTTCACCCCCAGGCCGCTACCGGGAGGAGGGGTGTCCGCGTTCGTGATCAGCCGGTTCCGGGGGGCGGGCGAGTCCGGTGACTGGCCCTGTCGCGGTGAGGTGATCCTCGATCTTCCCGCGTCGGTGGTGTCCCGCCACTCGTGGGACGGGGTGGTGGAGGCTGTCGGTCCGGACCGGTGTCGCCTGGTCCTGGGTTCGTGGTCCTGGGCGCGGTTGGCCGCCGAGATCGGCTCCTTCGACGTCGACCTGGAGATCGTCGGTCCCCAGGAGCTGCGGGAGGCGTTCGCTCGTCTGGCCCGGCGTTACTCGGCGGCGGTGTCGGACTCCTCGGGGTGATCCGCCGGTTCGGGCGTCTCGGGCGGGGGATATCGGAGCGCGTCGGGAGGGGACGGCATATCCCCTGGCGCCGGCGGTGCCTCCTGGCGGCGGTGGTGGGGGCCTGATCTCGACGTGGTCCTCGACGACCGGCTCTCGAGCGTGACCGGCGGATCGGGGGCGGGCGCCGTCCTGCTCGACAGCGGGCGGTCGGCGAGGTCGGCGCGCGGATGGCGCCGTGCTCGCGAGCGAGGTCGTTCGCTCGTGCCGTCAACGGTGGTACGCAGGGTCCCCGCGACCGGTGTCGGCGGCGTCTCCGCCCACCAGGTTTTGCGGTACTGGCAACAGGACTTGGCACAAGCGCGGATTGGTCGGCACTCTCGTGGCGGAGAGGAGGTCACGAGATGACCGAGAGGGAGAACGGGTCGACCCCGCACGACGCGCGGGCGGCCGGAGGTCGGCCCCGGTGGGACGCCATCGTCATCGGCGGCGGACCAGCGGGTCTGAGCGGGGCTCTGACCCTGGCCAGGGCGCGGCGCTCCGTGCTGGTGATCGACGACGGCCGGCCGCGCAACGCACCGGCGGCCCACGCCCACAACTACCTGACCCGCGACGGCGCGGCACCCGGGGAGCTGCTGGACACCGGCCGCGCCGAGGTCGCCTCCTACGGCGGGGCGTTCCTGACCGGGACCGTCGTCTCCGCCACCCGGGGCAGCGGCGGGGAGTTCCGGCTCACGGTGGGGGACGGCACGGTGGCGGAGGGCCGGCGGTTGCTGGTGGCCACCGGCCTGGTCGACGAACTGCCCCCGGTGCCCGGCCTTCGGGAGCGGTGGGGCCGGGAGGTGCTGCACTGCCCCTACTGCCACGGCTGGGAGGTGCGGGACCAGCGCATCGCCGTCCTGGCGACCGGGCCAATGGCGGTGCACGCGGCGCTGCTCTGGCGGCAGTGGAGCTCCGACGTCACGCTGGTCGAGCACACCTGGACCGGACCGACCCCGGAGGAGGCCGAGCAGCTCGCCGCGCGCGGTGTCACCCGGGTGCGGGGGGAGGTCACCGGGGTGCGGCTGGAGGAGGACAGGCTGGTCGGGGTCACCCTGGCCGGTGGTCGTCCGGTGGACTGCCAGGCGCTGGTGGTCGCTCCCCGCTTCGTGGCCCGAACCGAGGCGCTCGAGGGGCTCGGGCTCACCACCGCTGACCAGGAGATGCGGGGGCACTCGATCGGGGAGCACCTCCCGGCCGATCCCTCCGGTGCCACCTCGGTGCCCGGGGTGTGGGTGGCCGGCAACGTGACGAGCCTGGCCGACCAGATCGTCGCGGCCGCCGCCTCCGGGGTCCGTGCGGGCGCCCTGATCAACGCGGACCTGGTCAGCGAGGACACCGCCGAGGCGGTGCGGGCCTACGGCGGGTTCACCCCCCGCCGGGAACGGGACGTCGCCGAGCGGGTCCTGGGGGCCGCGCGGCACGGCCTGTGACCGGGCGGTCGCGTCTCCGCTCTCCGCCGCCGGGTTCCGGTGACCACCTCGACCGCGCCCGCCGGGGCACGCGCCAGTGCCGCCGGCGGACGCCGCACCCCACCCCCATCTCGACGAGGAGTCGACCATGTCCACCGCCACCAGCCAGGACGAACAGTTCTGGAACGACCTCTACGACCGTTCCGACCGGATCTGGAGCGGGAACCCCAACGCCGCCCTCGTGCGGGAGGCCACCCACCTGAGCCCCGGCCACGCCCTGGACCTGGGGTGCGGTGAGGGAGGTGACGCCATCTGGTTGGCCAGCCGGGGTTGGCGGGTCACCGCCACCGACATCTCCCGCGTGGCGTTGGCCCGGACCCGGCGGTACGCCGACGAGGCCGGTGTGGGTCACCTCGTCGACGGCGAACACCTCGACCTCGCGGTGTCCTTCCCGGCAGGGGAGTTCGACCTCGTCTCCGCGCAGTTCCTCCAGTCACCGAGGGAACTGCCCCGGGAACGGATCCTGCGCCGGGCGGCGGCCGCTGTGCGGCCGGGCGGGACGCTGCTGGTCGTCGGGCACGCCGCCGGCCCGTCGTGGGCGCCGCCCGAGCACCAGGAGACGCTTTTCCCCCGCGCGCGGGAGGTCCTGGACAGCCTGGCGCTGGCGGAGGACCAGTGGGAGGAACAGCGCTGCGAGGAATGGTCACGCCCCCAGGAGGGCCCGGACGGCCAGCCCGGTGTGATGCTCGACAGCATCGTCCGGCTCCGGCGCCGCGAGCGGTGAGCCAGGGAGGCGGACACCGTCGTCCGCCTCCCTCCCGCCCCGCGCCGCGATCCCGAAATCCGGTTGCCTGTCCTGCTACCGTGGCCGGCAGCAGTGTTCCCGGCAGGGGAGACCAGACGTGGTGAGTGACGACGACATCTCCGGGTGAACCCGGATGCGCCCGGCCGCCGGCATGAGCGTGTGACGCCGCCGCGGCCGCTGTCGTCGTCCCCTTCCACCTCCCGTTCCCATCCGCCTCGGTGCGGGGAACGGTCACGAACACCGCGTGAGGTACCTGCCATGTCCGATGCCGCCATCACCTGTTCCGACCTGTCCTTCTCCTGGTCCGACGGCACCACGGTCCTCCAGGGTCTCTCCTGCACCCTCGGCGCCGGCCGCACCGGCCTGGTCGCGCCCAACGGGGCCGGCAAGAGCACCCTCCTGCGCCTGATCGCCGGGGAACACCAGCCCACCGGGGGGAGCGTCACCACGCGTGGTGTCGTCGGGTACCTCCCGCAGACGTTGCCGCTGTCCGGGAACGTGACCGTCGGCGAGGTGCTGGGAGTGGCACCGAAGTTGGCCGCGCTCGCCGCGATCGAGGCCGGCGACACCCGTGAGGAGCTGTTCGACACCCTCGGCGACGACTGGGACATCCCGGAACGCACCCGCACCGAACTGGACCGGCTCGGACTCCACGACGTCCGCCCCGACCACCGCCTGGACACGCTCAGCGGGGGGCAGATCGTCTCCCTCGGCCTGGCGGCCCGGCTGCTGGCCCGCCCCGACGTCCTGCTCCTCGACGAACCCACCAACAACCTCGACCGAGATGCCCGCCGCCGGCTGTCCGAGGTGCTCGACACCTGGCAGGGCTGCCTGGTCGTCGTCAGCCACGACCGGGCGCTGCTGGACCGGATGGACCGCATCGCCGAACTGGACCGGGGCCGGCTCCGCGTCCACGGGGGGAACTTCACCTCCTACGAGCGGGCGGTCCGCGCCGAACGGGAGACCGCGCAGCGCCAACTCCGCAGCGCCGAGCAGGAGGTTCGCCGGGAGAAGCGGGAGATGCAGCAGGCCCGGGAGCGGGCCGAACGGCGGGCCAGCAACGCCGCCCGCAACCTGGGCAACGCTGGCCTGCCGAAGATCGTCGCCGGCGAGCTCAAACGCGGCGCCCAGGAGTCGGCCGGACGCGCCAGGGAGACCCATACCGCGCGGGTGGCCGAGGCAAGGACCCGGTTGGAGGAGGCCGAGCGCGCCGTCCGGGACGACCAGCGCATCTCCCTGGACCTGCCGGCGACCCACCTGCCCGCCGGACGCACCGTCTTCACCGGGCAGGGGCTCCGGGTGCGTCGTGGCGACCGTGACCTCTTCGACGGCCAGGGGGTCGACCTGACCGTTCGCGGCCCCGAACGGATCGCGCTGACCGGCGCCAATGCTGCGGGGAAGTCCACCCTGCTCCGCCTCATCTCCGGCGAGTGGCGTCCGGACGAGGGGACCACCCGCCGCGTGGAGGGGCGGATCGCCGCACTCTCGCAACGACTGGACCTGCTCGATCCCGATCGGACGGTGGCGGAGAACCTCGCCGACTTCGCACCCGAGCTGCCGCGGTCGCGGCGGATGCACCTGCTTGCCCGGTTCCTGTTCGGGGAGGGGCGCGCGCACCTGCCGGTGGGGGTGCTCTCCGGCGGTGAGCGGCTGCGCGCCACGCTGGCCTGCGTCCTGTTCGCCGAACCGGCTCCCCAGCTGTTGTTGCTCGACGAACCGACCAACAACCTGGACCTGGTCAGCGTCGGCCAGTTGGAGAGCGCGCTGAACGCCTACCAGGGTGCGTTCGTCGTGGTCAGCCACGACGAACGGTTCCTGTCGGCGATCGGGGTCCAGCGGTGGCTGCGCCTGTCCGGGGGGCGGTTGGTGGAGGATCGGCCCCCCGAGGTGGAGTGAGGCCGCGGGGCGGTCGACCACCCGCGCCGCACCCGTGGCGACGGACGGTCGCCCGGAGCCGGAGCCGGAGCCGGAGCCGGGGCCGGAGCCGGAGC
>NZ_AGVX02000451.1 GCF_000239155.1 Actinoalloteichus spitiensis RMV-1378 | reverse complement strand
CGCGGTCGGCCGCCTCGTGTCGGCGTTGCCCGCTCAGCTCGCCGTCCGAGGCCCGGGCCGCGGCCTCGGAGAGGGCCTGCCGCAGTGCCCGTTCGTTCGCGTCCATGCGGACGTCGACGGGTACGCCGTCGAGGTTGCCGACCACGCCGGGGTGCTCCCGTGCCAACCGGTCGGTCTCGTCGCCGTCGAGGCCCGCGAAGAAGGCCGACACCTCGGCGGGGGTCGCCTCGCCCGGCACCGGTCGGCTGGCACCGGCCTCGGTGCGCTCGGCCGCCCACTCCACGGTGCCCGGCGGGGGTGCCACCAGGTCCGCGGCCGGGGTGGTGTCGAGCGCGGAACCAGAACCCGCCATGGCGACCGCCACCACGAGCGTGCCGAACAACGAACGCAGCCGACCCATGCCCACTTCTCCCGACACCCGAACCCGTTCTCGACGTGGCGGGACGAGCGTGCGAGCGAAGTGGGTGCGCGGTCGTCATGCCGGAGTGGGCACCTCCGGGTCACACCGGAGAGGGGCACGGCGTCCTCAGGTGCCCCCTGGGGACGAGGTCGGGTGGGTCTGGTCCGCACGGGAGCGCCGTCCTCGCGGGACGGGTGGCCACCGAGGTGCGGCCCGATCGCGAGCTGGGCCGCCGTGCGCACCCGCCGGGGCCGGCACGGAGCGCCGTGGGCCGCCAGGCGGGAACGGCCAGGAGGGCGAGGTGGTGAGGGAGGGAGAGGGCCTGGCGCGCCCGGCGGGCGTGGAGCGGGTGCCCGTCCCCGGATCGCGGCCTAGTCGGAAACCCCCGCCGTCACCAGACCGCTCTCGTAGGCGAAGACCACGGCCTGTGCCCGGTCCCGCAGGTCCAGTTTGGCGAGGACACGGCCGAAGTGGCTCTTCACGGTCTGCTCGGCCACGACCAGCTGCGCCGCGATCTCCTGGTTGGACAGCCCCCGCGCGACCAGGCGCAGCACCTCCGTCTCCCGTTCGGTCAACCCGGCGAGCCTGCTCGACGCCCGGGAGACGACGGGACGACGGCGGGCGAACTCGGCGATCAGGCGGCGGGTGACCGAGGGAGCCAACAACGCGTCGCCGGCGGCGACGACCCGGACGGCGGCGATCAGGTCACCGGCCGGAGCGTCCTTGAGGAGGAAACCGCTGGCTCCGGCCCGCAGGGCGTCGTACACGTAGTCGTCGACGTCGAAGGTGGTCAGCATCACCACCCGGGGCTGGTACCCGGTCCGGGCGCCCCGAACCGGCTCCAGCATGGTGCGGGCGGCCGCCAGCCCGTCCATCACGGGCATCCGGACGTCCATCAGCACCAGGTCCGGGCGGACCCTGCCGACGAGTGCCACCGCCTCGACGCCGTCGGCGGCCTCCCCCACCACCTCGATGTCGGCTTGGGCCGCCAGCAACGCGGCGAAGCCGGCCCGCACCATGGCCTGGTCGTCGACGATCACGAGTCGCGTCGTCATCCGCGTTCGCCTCCTCCAACCGGGACGGTTCCCCCTCCCACGGGCAGGCAGGCCACCACCCGGAACCCGCCGCCGGGCAGCGGACCGGCCTCCAGGTCGCCTCCCAGCGAGTCCACCCGGTGCCGCATGCCCGCCACACCGTGCCCGGTGCCCACCCGCTCCAGGGGTGGGCTCCCCGTCGTGCGTGGTGCCTCGTTCGTCACGTCCACCGCCACCCGGCCGGACGCGTACGCCAGTTCTACCGTCGTCGCCGCTCCGGGGGCGTGCCGCACGACGTTGCTCAGCGCCTCCTGCACGATCCGGTAGCAGGCCAGTTGCACGGTCCCGGGCAGCGCGCGGGCCACCTCGTGGGGAAGCGACCGCAGGGTGACCGGGACCCCGCTGCCCCTGGTGAGGTCGGCCAGTTCGGGGAGGGAGTCCAGCGCGGGCTGCGGGGCACGTGCGGACAACCCCGGCTCGGAGCGGAGCACGCCGAGCAGCTGGCGCATCTCGGCGAGCGACCGGCGCGCCGAGGTGGCGATGGCGGCGAACTCCTCGGTGACCGCGTCGGGGAGGTCCGCGAGCCGGTAGGGAGCGGTTTCCGCCTGCACCGTCACCACCGACATGTGGTGCGCCACCACGTCGTGCATCTCCCTGGCTACGCGTGCCCGGTCCTCCAGCACCATGCGACGGGCCCGTTCCTCCTCGGTCAGCCGCTCGTGCTCCCGCAGCCGTCGGCGGATGTCACGGCGCACCGACCAGACCAGGCCGACCACCAGCAGCAGCATGAAGATGACCACCAGCGGAACGATCTCCTCGGGTCGGCGTTCCTCGGGAACGAGCCGCCAGACCGCCGCGACGGCGATCGGCTCCGCCAGTGCGGCGAGGAGCAGCGTCCACCAGCGGCAGCAGCCCACGAGCACCAGCAGGACCCCGAGGTGGGCGATCAGGCCGGCCGCCGGCCACGGCCAGGGCTCTCCGTCGGGCGTCGACACCAGGGCGATCGCCGTTCCGGCCGCGAGGGAACTCGCCCAGGCCGCGACCGGCTGGACCAGGCTCAACGCCAGGGGCAGGGTCTGGAGGGCCTGGAGGGCGACGGCCAGGCCGCCACCGAGGGCGTAGTTCTCGGCGAGCTGGATCGCCCCGCTGGGCAGGGTGATCAGGAGGAGGGCCAGCAGGGCGAGCCCCACCGCTCCCAGCCGCCACCCGTGCAGCAGGGCGACCGGGCTGTTCCGGTGCACGGGGAAGCGGAGGCGGGGCGGCTGGCGGTCCGGGGCGGGCGGGGCTGGCACCGGGCAACGGTATGCCGGCCGTCCCCCGGGCCACGTCACCCCAGGGTCCGAGTCATCCCTCACCCCCCGGTACGACCTCCGGGCCGGTGGCGACTTTGGCTCCCCCCGCACGTCGCCGGGAGGCGTGGCGAGGGCTCCTGCCCCCGCTCCCCTGCCCCGCCCGGCCCGGCCCACGTCCGTGCTCGGCGTGGTGGCGTGGTGGGGCGACCGGCGGGCGGGTCGCCGCGTGGTCCGCGACCCGGTGGCGGGCAGGTCGCGCCCCGAGCCTCGACGGCCCGCGTCGCTGGCGGCCGGGTCGGCTCCAGCCCGCCCCCTCCGCCGAGGTCACCCGCGCGGTCCCCCACCCCGGAGGGGGCTGGTTCCCGTCTCCCTGGACGGCGGCCGCCCGCCGTCCAGAGCGGTCGGGCTCGGCGGACTCCGTCACCGGGTGGGCCGAAGGAGCGGGCTGGGCCGCGCCGTTCAGCTGGAGCTCGCCGCCGCCCACTCCTGGTCACCGATCTCGGCGCGCAGGTGCTCGAGGGAGGCCTCGACCGCGCGCCGGGCACCCGCGACGTCCACGCCCACCAGCTCACCCCGGTGCTTGACCACGCGTCCGTTGACCACCACGGTGTCCACGTCGGCACGCCCGGCCTGGAAGACGAGGTGCCCGACGGGGTTGCTGAGCGGGGTCATGGCGGTGGTGTCGGTCCGCAGCAGCACCAGGTCGGCCAGCTTGCCCGGGGTGATCGAGCCGATCTCGGCCTCCATCCCGAGCGCCCGGGCACCCCCCATCGTCGCCCACTCGAGCACCTCGGCCGAGCGCAGGGCGTTCGACTGGAGCACCTCGCCCCGCTCGTGCGCGCGGAGGTGCGCCAGGCCGCGGTCGGCGTTCAGGGTGGCGCGCATGGCGGAGAACATGTCCCCGCTCCACCAGACCACCGTGTCCATCGACAGGGACATCCGGACGCCGAACTCCCGGGCGCGGTGGCTCGGCGGGTAGCCCTGGCCCGCGTTCAGCTCGCTCTCGGCCGCGATGCTCAGGAAGGCGCCGGCGTCGGCGAGCCGGCGGTACCCGTCCTCGCTGTAGGCGCCGCCGTGCACGAGGGTGATGTCCGGGGAGAGGAAGCCGTTGTCGGCGAGGAAGGTGATGGTCTCGTCGGCGGCGTAGCCGACGATCCCGCCGTGCGAGGTCCACTGGAGGCCCCGGTCCCTGGCGAAGCGCAGCGCGGGGAGGAGTTCCTCGTCCGGGGGCACGATGTCGTAGGCGATCTGCGGGGTGACCAGCTGGTCCCTGCTGGGGAACCTGCTGTCGAGCAGGCGGTCGACCTCGCCCCGGTGGATCCAGCCCGCCGAGTCGGCGAAGGCGTTGCCGATGCCGAACCGGGCGCGGCCGGGCACGGCGAGCAGGCCGTCCACGGCCGCGTCGGCGTGCTCGGGGGTCCTCAGGTTGTGGGACCAGTCCAGGACGGTCGTCACCCCCGCGTCGAGTGCCTCGACCATGCCCATGCGGTTGCCCGCAGCCAGGTCCTCCGGCCGGTAGGCGAGCCCCCAGCGGCCGAACATCCGCTCCATGTACTCGGCGAGGGTCCACTCCACCCCCACGCCCCGCAGCGCCGTCTGCCACAGGTGCCGGTGGGTGTCGACGAACCCCGGAGTGAGCAGGCCACCGCCGGTCTCGACGGCCGTGGTGCCGGGAGGCGTGGGCAGGTCGCGTCCCACCGCCTCGATCCTCGTCCCCACCACCAGCACGTCCGCGTCGGTCAGCACACCCAGCTCGTCGTCCAGCGTGACGACGGTGGCGCCCCGGAAGACGATCGGGCGGCCCGGGCGGAACCGCTCGGCGGCCGGTTGCTCGACGGCGCGGGCGGTGGCGCCCCCACCCACCACCGACGCGCCCGTCACGACGCCCGCCACGGCGGCCGCGCCGCCGAGCAGCGACCGCCTGCTGAGCTGGTTCGAGCGCCCGCCATCCCGCTGGTCCCGCATGCGTCTGCCTCTCCTCGTCCTGGTGCACGGCCGGGCACGCGTCCACGCGGCCGGCGGTGGCTCGTGGTGGTGATCGTGATCGAACCTAGGAGCGGTCGAGGTGACATGTCAACTCGCGTCGCCCGCTGCCTAGGATGCGGTGGTGCCGAACGAGGAGTGGTTGGACGAGCGCGAGCAACGGGCCTGGCGGGGCTTCTACACCATGCAGCGGCACCTCCGCCGACGGCTCAACCAGCGCCTCCAGCAGCATTCCGGCCTCTCCGAGGCCGACTACGCCGTGCTGGTCGCCCTGTCCGAGGCGCCGCGGGGCCGACTGCGCGCCTTCCAGCTCGCCGCCGTGACCCAGTGGGAGAAGAGCCGCCTGCACCACCAGCTCGGGCGGATGGTGGACCGGGGCCTGGTGGTCCGGGAGCCCTGTCCCGAACACCGCCGGGGCTCCGTCGTCGCTCTCAGCGACGCCGGCAGGGACGCCATCGTGTCCGCCGCGCCGCTGCACGTGGAGGACGTGCGGCGGCACTTCGTCGACCTGCTGACTCCCGCGCAGCTCGACGCCGTGGCCGAGATCTCCGAAACCGTCCTCGCCGCGCTGGACCGCCCCCGCGACGAGGCGGTCGGTCCGGCTCCCGCCACCGGGCGGGGGTGAACGAGGTCCGCGCCGATCCGGGAGGGAGCGAGCGGACGGCCCGCCAGCCGCACGTCCCACCCCCGCGCCCGGCTTCCGCTGCTCCCTCCACGAGCGCGGGTCGGTCCGGTCAGGCCACGGGTGTCAGGTCCGGGAATGCTCGGCGTCCCGTCCCGGGCAACTCGTGGGACCGCCGCACCGGTCCCGACCGGCCGGATGGCTGGCTGGCTGGCTGGCTGGCGTACCACCCCCACCCGGGCGGAGTTGGTGCGCCCCGCCCCGGCTCCGCCTTCCCCTCGCGGGCACCCCGGTCCCCGGGCCGCACGCGTCAGCTCCGCTCGGAGCTCCGCCGGACGACCGCAGGGTGTCAGGGCCTCCGGAGGCCGACCACGACGGGAGGTCGCGCGCCGCGCGCCGCGCCCCCGGGGCCGCTGCTCACCGCCGGGTACGGGATCGAACTCTCCGCCGAACACGGCCCGACCACCAGGCCGTCGGCGGCCGTGGTCGGCCCGTCCGGGGTCCCCGCGCCGTGGCCCGGGCGGCCGCCGGGCCGGCCCCGGAGGGCATCAGACCCGCTGGTCGTCCCCGGCGGGCGGCGCCACCACCCCAGCCAGCCGGTGCTCCCAGCTCTCCCCGTGCGGAACCAGCGTGGCCTGGCGGACGTCGTCGTCCCGCCGCCGCAACCGCACCAGCAGGTGTTCCTCCGCGAGCCGCTCCGCCGTCCCGGCGCCCCACTCCACGACGACGAGGCTGTCGGAGAGGTCACTGACGAGGTCCAGGTCCTCCAGCTCGGCGAGCCCGCCCAGCCGGTAGGCGTCGACGTGGACCAGCTGCACCCCACGCCCCTCGGGCGTCGGCCGGTGCACCCGCGCGATGACGAACGTCGGCGAGGTCACCCGCCCGGTGACGCCGAGGGCCGCCGCGACGCCTCGGACGAACACGGTCTTGCCGGCGCCCAACGGCCCGTCGAGGAGGATCAAGTCACCGGCCAGCGCGACCGCACCCACGCGGCAGCCCAGGCGCTCAGTGTCCTCAGGTGTGGGCAGGTCGACCGACCAGCGGTCGGTCCGTGTCCCCGTCGTGTCGCTCATCAGCCTTCCCGTGCCTCGCGCTCGTCGAGAGGTGTGCTCGTCCCGTGCCGGTGGGCCCGTGTCCCGGCCGCCGGCGCGGCGGGGCCGGCCGTCCCACGGGGTCCACGATGCCGGGGCAGCACGACCCGCGCCAGCGGTGTCCCCGCTCCGCCACCCGCGGACCGGAACCAGGCACCCGCCCCCGGGCCCGCCCGGGTCACCGACCGCTCCGCGCTCGACCGCGGCCGGGTTCGCTGTTCTCCACCACCCGGTGGACCAACCTCCGCAGCGCCTCGGTGGTCAGCCCGGGCCTCTCCAACATGATCATGTGGCCCGCGCCGGGGACGCGGACGAACTCGGCGTCCGGCAGTTCCGCCGCGATGATCTCCGAGTGGGAGAAGGGCGTGACCCGGTCGGCGTCCCCGGCCAGCACGAGGGTCTCGCAGTGCGCCAGGCCGCTGAGGGCCGCCACCCGGTCGTGAGTGGTGAAGGTGTCCACGAAGTCGGCGAACACCCGCATCGGCGTCGCCTGGATCATGTCGTACATCAGGTTGACCAGCGCCGGGTCCACCGACTTGTCGCCGAAGGCCACCGCGCGGGTCGCTCCCCAGGTGAGGTGGTTGCCGGCTCGTCGCGCCGCCTCCAACAGCTCCGGCTGCCAGTCGGCGAACCTCCCGAGGCCCCGGGTCACCGGGTTGCGCCGGGAGAGCAGCGTCCTCGGCAGGCCGCTCTTGCCCACGTCCCCGGCGGCCGTGCCCACCAGGGCCACCCCCCTGACCAGGTCCCCGAAGAGTTCCGGATGCTGTTCGGCCAGGGCCATCACCGTCATGCCACCCATCGAGTGGCCCACCAGGACGACCGGGCCGGTGGGCGCGGCGACCCGCAGCACCGCGGCCAGGTCCCTGCCCAGCTGCTCGATGGTGGCCGAATCGCGGCGGCCCCGCCCGGAGCGCCCGTGGCTGCGCTGGTCGTAGAGCACCAGCCGCACCCCCGGTGACTCCCACTCCGGCAGGTCCCGTCGCTGGAAGTGCCAACACCGGCGGTCGACCACGTACCCGTGCACGAGGACGACGGTGACCTCGGCACCGCCCCCGACCGGGTCGATCTCCTCGACCGCCAGTGGCAGTCCGTCGTCGGCGGCGACGGTGTACTCGCGGTCGGCCGGGGACACCCCGAGCTCGGCGAGTTCACCGCGTTCCCGCAACGCGGCGAACCTGGCGCTCTGGGCGGCGGCACCCACCACCGCACCGCCGAGGGCGGCACCGATCACCCCGCCGACCATGCCGACCACCTGCCAGGGCCTCACCGGCCACGCTCCTCGCGGACCGCCCGGACCGGGAGCGGGGCGCCAGTCACCTCGAAGCGGTGGCCACGCGGCCGGTACATCCCCGTCACGATCTCGTAGTCGATGGTGCCGATGGCGTCGGCCCACTCGCTGGCCGTGGGTTCACCGTGGTCTCCCGGCCCGAAGAGCAGCACCTCCGCCCCCTCGGACACCGGGTCGTCGCCGCAGTCGACGACGAACTGGTCCATGCAGACCCGGCCGGCGATGGGGCGGCGCCTGCCGGCCAGCCACACCGACATCCGGCCCGAGAGCGCCCTGGGCACCCCGTCGGCGTAGCCGACCGGGACGAGGGCCAGCGTCGTGTCCCGCTCGGCGGTCCACGTGTGCCCGTAGGACACCGACTCCCCGGCCCGGACACGTTTCACCAGGGCCACCACCGAGCGCAGGGTCATCGCCGGTCTCAGCGGCGGCGTCACCGCCTCGGGCACCGGGTTGAGACCGTAGATCGCGATCCCGGGGCGTACGAGCTCGAAGTGCAGGTCGGGCCGGGTGAGCGTCGCCGGGGAGTTCGCCAGGTGGCGGATGGGGTCGAGCCCGGCGGCCCTGGCCACCCGGTACGCGTCCTGGAAGCGCTCCGCCTGACGGTCGATGGAGGGGTGGTGGGGTTCGTCCGCGCACGCGAGGTGCGACCAGACCGCCACGACCCGGACCAGACCCGCGCGTTCGGCGTCCGCCGCCGCGCTGACGAGGGCGGGCCAGTCCTCCTGGGTGGCACCACCCCGGGACAGCCCGGTGTCGATCTTGAGGTGGATGCGGGCTCCGGTACCCACCTCCGCCGCCGCCGCGATCACCGACCGGAGGGTGTCGAGGGTGGCCACGGAGAGGTCGACGTCGGCCCGGACCGCCTCGGTGAACCGCTCCCCCGGCAGGTGCAGCCAGCACAGCACCGGGGCTGTCAGCCCGTGCGCCCGCAGGTGCAGGGCCTCCGCCTGGGACCGGACACCCAACCAGCCGGCGCCGCCGCGCAGGGCCGCCCGCGCCGCCGCGACCGCGCCGTGCCCGTACCCGTCGGCCTTGACCACGGCCATGGTCCCGGCGCCCGACCGGGCCGCGAGGGCGACGAGCAACTCGACGTTGCGCTGGATCGCCGCCGTGTCCACCACCACGTCCGCCCGGGACAGTGGCGAGTCCTGTTCTGCACTCATGACGGCTCCATGGTGTCACGACGCGCGGCCCGGTCCCGGCAGGCGGGCCGGGACCGCCGGCCCGCGCTCCTCCGGCAAAGGGCACAGCCGCTCCCGGCGGCGGGGGGCCACCGGTGTCACGGCAACAACCCGGCGGACCGCCGCAACACCCGGATCGCCTCGGACACCGCGGGGACCAGCGCGGACGCCCCGATCGGAGCTCCGCGCGCCGCGAGTTCGCCGGCCAGTTCGTGGGCGCGGGCCGCCCGGGCGGCGGCCAGCGCCGGTTCGGTCCCCGAGGCCAGCAGGGCGCCGATCATCCCGGTCAGCACGTCCCCCGAGCCGGCCGTCGCCATCCAGGACGAGGTCGAGTGGTTCACCAGGACGTGGCCGTCCGGGTCGGCGATGACCGTGGTGCTCCCCTTGAGCAGGACGACGCAGCGGAACCGGCGCGCCGCCCGTCGCACGGCGTCGACCCGGTCCGCGCCTACCTCGCCGGCCAGGCGGGCGAACTCACCCGCGTGGGGGGTCAGGACCCACGTCGCGTCCGGGTCCTGGAGGTCCCACAGCTCCTCGTGCCGCGCCAGGAGCGTGATCGCGTCGGCGTCGAGGCACGTCGGCAGTCCCGCCGCGAGCACCTGTTCCAGGACCCTCCGCCCCGTCTCGCCGACCCCGATGCCGGGGCCGGCGGCCCAGGCCTGCACCCGTCCGGCGTCCTCCACCGACCCGGTGGCCACCACCTCCGGCCAGCTGGTCCGCACGGCGTCCGCCGCCGGACCGGCGTAGCGCACCATCCCCGAAGTCGCCGCGACGGCGGCTCCCGTCGCCAGCACCGCCGCACCCGGGAACACCGAGGAACCCGCCGCCACTCCGACGACGCCCTGCGTGTACTTGTCATCGGCCGGGCCGGGCACCGGCCACCCCAGGCCCACGTCGTGCCGGTCCAGCGCCCGGAGGTCCGGCTCGCCCAACTCCGGGCCGAGACCGATGTCGACGACCCGCAGCTCCCCGACGTGGTCGCTTCCCGGGCCGAGGAGGTGCAGGGGCTTGCGCACGCCGAACGTGACGGTGGCGGTGGCCCGCACGGCCGGGCCGGGCACGGCCCCGGTGTCCGGGTCGACACCGCTGGGCAGGTCGACCGCGAGGACCGGACAGGACAGCCGGGAGACCAGGTCGGCGGCCACCGGTCGCAACGGCCCGGACGCGGAGATCCCCACGATCCCGTCCACCGCCAGGTCGGCGTCGGCCAGCCGGGGAGCCACGGCGGTCACCTCGGCGTGGTCCTCGACCCCCAGCGCTCGGCCACCCGCCCTTCGCAGGGCCGCCAGGCCCTCCGGGTGGGCCCGGTCGGGAGCCAGCAGGAGCGCCGTGAC
This sequence comes from Actinoalloteichus spitiensis RMV-1378, assembly GCF_000239155.1. Classification (GTDB taxonomy): domain Bacteria; phylum Actinomycetota; class Actinomycetes; order Mycobacteriales; family Pseudonocardiaceae; genus Actinoalloteichus_B; species Actinoalloteichus_B spitiensis. Next base: position 3,842 of record NZ_AGVX02000451.1, on the reverse strand, counting down.
GTCCACCCCGCGGCGGCGGAGGAACGCACCGGCCCACAGCGCGTCCCCGCCGTTGTTGCCCGCTCCCACGAGGAGCACCGCCCGCCGGCCGCTGGTCCCCCCGGTGTGCGCCCGCAGGAGCTTGGCCGCCTCCACCGCGACCCCGTACGCCGCCCGCCGCATCAGCTGGGCGGACGGCACCCGCCGCATCACCCGGTCCTCGGCGTCCCGGACCCGCGCCGTCGTCCACGCACCCCGCACTTGCCCTCCCACTGGCCGCAGTTCCCCGGACCGGCAGGCCCGTCCGAGGTGGGGCACGACGCCCGCCGACCGCCTCCGACGGGGCTACCCCGGGAGAACCGTCCCCACCCACCGCGTCCAGCCTCGCGCAGGCCCACCGGCTCGGGCCAGCCTTCGCCAAGGACCGCTCACCCGCCGGGCGCCGGTCACTCCACGGTGACCGACTTCGCCAGGTTGCGGGGCTTGTCGACGTCGAACCCCTTGGCACGGGCGATCTCCGCGGCCAGCACCTGGAGCGGAATCGTCGACACCAGCGGCTGGAGGAGCGTCGGCACGGCGGGGATCTCGATGAGGTGGTCGGCGAACGGGCGCACCGTGTCGTCGCCCTCCTCCGCGATGACGATCGTCCGCGCGCCCCGCGCCTGGATCTCGCGGATGTTGGACAGCAGCTTCGCGTGCAGCACCGCCCGCCCCTTGGGGGAGGGCATGACCACGACGACGGGAAGGCCCTCCTCGATCAGGGCGATGGGACCGTGCTTCAACTCGCCGGCCGCGAAGCCCTCCGCGTGCATGTAGGCGAGTTCCTTGAGCTTGAGGGCGCCTTCCAGGGCCACCGGGTAGCCGACGTGCCTTCCGAGGAAGAGGACGGCCTTCGCGGTCGCCAGGTCCCGCGCCAGCTCCCGCACCTGGGGGGCGGTGCCCAGCACGGTGGACACCGCCTGGGGCATGGCCTCCAGCTCGGCGAACTCCCTCGCCACCTCGTCCGGGTACTTGGTCCCGCGCGCCGAGGCCAGGGCCAGGCCGACGAGGTAGTTGGCGGCGACCTGCGCGAGGAAGGCCTTCGTGGAGGCGACACCGATCTCCGGGCCGGCGTGCGTGTAGAGCACCGCGTCGGACTCCCGGGGGATCTGGGCCCCGTTGGTGTTGCACACCGCGAGCACCCGCGCCTTCTGCTCGCGGGCGTGCCGGATCGCCTCCAGCGTGTCGGCGGTCTCGCCGGACTGGGAGACGGCGACGACCAGGGTGTCCCGGTCGAGCACCGGGTCCCGGTAGCGGAACTCGCTGGCCAGCTCCACCTCGACCGGCAACCGGCACCAGTGTTCGATGGCGTACTTGGCGACCAGGCCCGAGTGGTAGGCGGACCCGCAGGCGACGACGAACACCTTGTCGATGTCCCGGAGGTCCTGGTCGGCGAGCCGCTGTTCGTCCAGCACCACCCTGCCGTCCACGAAGTGGCCCCGCAGGGTGTTGGCGAGCGCCTCGGGCTGCTCCTCGATCTCCTTGAGCATGAAGTACTCGTGGCCGCCCTTCTCGGCGGCGTCCATGTCCCAGTCGACGTGGAAGGGCCGGGTCTCGACGTCCACGCCGTGGAAGTCGGTGACGCGGTACCCGGCGGCGTCGATCTCCACGACCTGGTCCTGGCCCAGCTCGACGGCGTCCCGCGTGTGTTCGATGAAGGCGGCCACGTCGGAGGCCACGAAGGTCTCGTCCTCGCCCACGCCCACCACCAGCGGGGAGGACCGCCTGGCCGCGACGACGCGTCCCGGCACCTCGGCGTGCGTCACGACGAGGGTGAAGGCGCCCTCCAGCCGACGGCACACGGCGCGGACGCTGGCCGCGAGGTCGCCCGTGGTGCCGTGGTCGTCGACGCCGTCGTACGCCCTGGCGATGAGGTGCGCGGTCGTCTCGGTGTCTGTGTCGCTGGCCAGCTCGACCCCGGCCTGCTCCAGTTCGGCACGGAGCACGCCGAAGTTCTCGATGATGCCGTTGTGCACCACCGCCACCCGACCGGTGGCATCGATGTGGGGGTGGGCGTTGCGGTCGGTGGGGGCGCCGTGCGTCGCCCACCGGGTGTGGCCCATGCCCGCCGTCCCGCGCAGGCTGTCCCGGCCGACCTCGTCGAGCCGGGCCTCCAGGTTGCCCAGCTGACCGGCGCGCCGCTCGACCGCCAGGCCGCCGGCCCCGTCAAGCACGGCGACTCCGGACGAGTCGTAACCGCGGTACTCGAGACGGCGCAAGCCGTCGAGCACCACGTCAAGCGCCTGCTTGTTCCCGACGTATCCCACGATTCCGCACACGCCGAACAGGGTAGCTAGCCAACACTCCGTCACCGGACCGGTCAGCCCCTCGGGTGACGGCGCTCGCGTCGCGCACCCACGAGGTGGCACCTCGGATCGGGTGAGGTGGCCGTGGAGTGGGGCGCGACTGCCCGGAAGCGTCGATCATCGACTACCGTCGCCCCTCATGGCCCGCTTTGCCAAGAAGCTGATCGCCGAACTCAGCCAGCCAGGACCGCACGGCGTGCTGCGCGGCGACCTCGCGCTGGTCGGACTACCGGGCACGGTCATCACACCACGGCAGGGGCTGGGCCTTCCGGCGGTCGCCTTCGGGCACGGGTGGATGCAGCCGATCCGCCGCTACCGCGACCTGCTCCGGCACCTGGCCTCCTGGGGTTTCGTGGTCGCCGCCCCCGCCACCCACCAGGGGTTGCTGCCCTCGCACCGGCTCTTCGCCTCGGACCTCCACACCGCGCTGGAGGTGTGCGCGAAGGTGCGGCTGGGCAGCGGGGAGATCAGCGTCGACCCCGAACGGCTCGGAGTGGTGGGGCACTCGTTCGGCGCGGGCGCGGCCGTGCTCGCCGCGGCGAACTGGCCGGAGATCAGGGCCGTCGTCACCCTGGCCGTCACCGAGACGCGGCCCTCGGCGATCAACGCGGCGCGGGACTGCGGCGCACCGGCGCTGCACCTGGCCGCCGAGGAGGACCGGATCGCTCCCCCGGTGGCGATGGCCGAGCCCGTGTCGCACGGCTGGAAGGGCCCGGTCCAGCTACGCACCGTGCGCAGGGCCAACCACCTGACCTTCGCCGAGGGCCGGCACTGGACGGACCTGCTGATGGACGGCCGGCCCCGTCGCCAGCACGCGGACCTGGTGAAGGCTCTCACCACCGCGTTCCTGCTCCGGGTGCTCACCGACGACCGCCGCTACGACACGCTGTTGGAGACCGAGGTGAAGGGCGCGACCCTCGACTACAGCCGCGGCCGGCGGCAGGACCGGCGCCGTCTCCCCGCCTGAGCCCCCCGTCCTCCGCCGGAACGCTCCTGATGTCGGGGTGGCCGTGCCGGTGGCGAACGGAGGAGATGGCACCGAGGACAGCCGCCGCGACCTGCCGTGACCCACCGGGCGGGGCACGAAGCGCCGGTGGCGGGGCCGGGCCGGCGACCGGAACGGTGGGGTTCAGCCGCCCCTGCGTGCGGGGAAGGTTCGACGATCGCTTCGGCCCTCGGACGGTGGCGGTGTCGCGTCGCCGCCGTGCCCGCTTCCCGCCGGCTGACCGCGCCGGCGGCTCCACCACGCGCGCACCCCGTCCCCGGACACGCGCCCGGAGGGCGGGCCGGACCCGGGGAGCCGGCGTGGTCGGGGCTCACCCGCTGGCTGGAGGCCCGCCCCGGAGGGTGCTGGCGCCGCCACCCTCCGCCGGGGATGCCGCAAGGCCTGGAACGCCACTGCCATGCCGGTGCCCGCTGACGGCCGGTGCCCAGTGGTACCCCGTTCCCGCTCGCTCCGCCGGGCGCTGCGACAGGGACTGACCAGCTCCGGCCCGGCTGGGGCGCCAGCGGCGCCCC
>NZ_AGVX02000452.1 GCF_000239155.1 Actinoalloteichus spitiensis RMV-1378 | reverse complement strand
GGCGGCCGCGCCCCGCCGGCAGCAGCGGGAGGACCTGTTCGGTGCTGGCGGCGTCGTCGAACACCAGCAGCAGCCGGCGGTCGGCGGCGGCCGAGCGGAACGACGCCGCGCGTTCCGCCACGCCGGCGGGCACGTCCTGGTCGCGGACGCCCAGTCCCACCAACAGCTGCCGGAGGGCGGAGGCGGGTGGCACGGGTCCGTTCCGCCCGTCGGCCCCGCCGAGGTGCACGAAGAGCTGACCGTCGGGATAGGCAGCGCGCACCCGGTGCGCCCAGGTCACCGCCAGTGCGCTCTTCCCCGCTCCCGGCGCTCCGGCGAGCACGACGATCTGCGGGCGGGAGTCCGCGCGTTCCTCACCGGCCAGGTGTCGGCGCTCCCACAGTTCACGCAGTCTCGCGAGCTCCCGCGCGCGGCCCGTGAACCCGCCGACCTCGGCGGGCAACTGCCGGGGCGCGGCGCTGTCGCGACCGGCGGTGACCGCCGGTCGGTTCCCGGACCCGAGCAACACCGGGTCGTCCCGCAGCACGCGTTCGTAGGTCCGCTGGAGGTGGGGTGAGGGGTCGACGCCGAACTCCTCGCGCAACCGCCGTCGAACGTCCTGGTAGCGGGCGATCGCGTCCGCCCGGCGCCCGAGCCGGTACAGGGCGACCAGGAGGTGCGCCGCCAACCGTTCCCGGAGCGGGTGCTCGTCCAGCAGCCGGACGAGCTCCGCCGTGACCAGTCCCTCCCGGCCGAGTTCCAGGTCCGCGGTGACCCGCTGCTCGACCAGGTCGAGGCGGAACTCCTCGATGGAGTGAGCCAGCGTGCCGAGCACGCCCTCGTCGGCGAGGTCGCCCAGGCTCGGCCCCCGCCAGAGGCTGAGCGCCTGGCGCAGCAGCCGGGCTCGCCGGTCCGGCCCGGGGTCGTCGTCACCGTCCACTCGCGCCGACGCGGCGAGGTCGCGAGCCCGCACCAGGTCGATCAGGCCGCCGTCCACCTCGATGCGGTAGCCGGGGGCCTTGGTGCGGATATCGGCCAGCGAGCCCCCGGGGAGGGCCGCCAGTCGCCTGCGCAGCCGCGAGACGTAGCCGTGCAGGATCGTGCGGGCGCTGGCGGGCGGGGAGTGCTCCCACAGCATCTCCGCGATGCGTTCGGTGGGGACCACGGTGCCCCGGTTCAACAGCAGCAACGCGAGAACGCGCCGCATCGCCCGGCTGCCGAGCGGCACCGGCCGCCCGTCCACGGTGACCTCGACCGGACCGAGCAGGAGGAAACGCGCTCCTGGTTCCCCGCCGGTCGTGCCGTCGCCGTTCAGCACCGCCTCGTCGCCTCCATCACCGCTTCCGGGCGGACGACCCGCTCCCTGCCTCGATTCGACAACGTAGGCGCTCGCCGAACTCTCCGTGACCGCTTCACCGTACTGACCGGGGGCAGGGCGGCGGCAGGGATCGCGGCCCCGGCGTCGGTCGGTGGCTCCGGTTCGGCGCTGGCCGGTGCGCCGATGCCCCGGCTCTCCGGCCCCCGCGCGGAGGCAGCGGCCAGGCGCTCGGCGAGGCGCGCATCCACCCGCGCCTCGGGTCCTGGCGGCGGGAGCCGCCCCCTCACCCGCGATCCGCGCGACACCCCGACGCGGCCGGTGCGGTCACCCGCCGCTCACCTCCAGCTACATCTCACCCGGAAGGAAAGCGTTCACTCCCCCAGGAAGGTCAGCGCCGGCGAGACGACACCACCCCTGGCGCACGGCGTGTCCCCAGGTGAGGGGCGCTTCCACCCTTATGGGTGATCCACACCGACTACTGTCGACTCGTTGACATCCTGGTGTGGAGGGCACGTGGCTACAGCGACCACCGTGGTCGACCGGGCTGCGGGCTGCCTGCTCGGCGGAGCGCTGGGAGACGCGCTCGGCGCCCCGGTCGAGTTCCACCAGCTCGCCGAGATCCGCCGCCGGCACGGGCAGGACGGCGTCACCGAGCCGGGCAAGCCGGCACTGATCAGCGACGACACCCAACTCACCCTGTTCACCGCCGAGGGCTACCTGAGCGCGTGGGTGCGGGGGAAGCACCTCCAGATCTGGGACCCGGCCCGCGAGGTCTGGAGCGGCTACCGGCGGTGGCTGCGGACCCAACAACGCAAGCGCCCCGACCGCGACGCGGTGGGGCTGCTCGCCGATCCCCGGCTCTACGCCAGGCGCGCACCAGGCCTGGCCTGCCTCCGCGCCCTCTCCAGTGCGGAACCCCCGACCCAGGGCGAGCAGTACCAGCGGGCGAACGGGTGCAGCGGCGTGGTGCGCGCCGCCCCGGCGGGCTTCGCACCCACGGGGGAACTCGCCTACGAGATGGGGTGCGAGTTCGCCGCCCTCACCCACGGCCACCCGGCCGCCTGGGCTCCCGCCGGCGCGCTCGCGCTCCTCGTGCACCTGGTGGCGGTCCGCCGACGGTCGCTGCCCGACGCCGTGGACCAGGTGACGGGACGTGTGCTGCGCGACCACCCCGACACGGCGGAGAGCCTGGCCTCGGCCGTCCGCCTCGCCGAACGGGATCTCGGAGCCGCGCGCGCGTCGCTGGAAGCCAGGGCGTTCGGCCGGACTCCCCCGGAGGGCGGTCCGGGCGCGGAGTCGGTGATGAGCCTCGGTCCCGGCTGGGTGGGATCGCAGGCGCTGGCGATCGCCGTCTACTCGGCGCTCACCCACCGCAGGGCCGCGCAGTTCCCGGACGCGTTGCGGCTGGCGGTCAACCACTCCGGTGACAGCGACTCGACGGCCAGCGTGACCGGGAACATCCTCGGTGCGTTGCACGGCACCGCGGTGCTGCCCCGACCGTGGTTGGCGCGGCTGGAACTCGCGGACGTCATCGAACGCGTGGGCCACGACCTCGGCGCCACCTGCGCCGGTGACACCTTCGAGGAGCAGCGCTACCTGGTCGCCTGACGCGGGGTTGCGCGGGGCCGGCACGCGGGCCGCCCGGTGCCGCCGTCCGGTGTCCCCGGCGGGATCGGCACCACCTCTGGTGCGCGACCGGGGGCCGTGGGCCCCCTCGCCAACCAGGACCAGCGGTCCAGGAAGCGGGGGAGCCCACGGCCCCCGGAGTTCACTCCCGCGGTGGCGTCACCGCGCCAACGGGCTGAAGTCGGACCGGTTCGCCACGAAGGACGGCCGCGGCTGCGAAGCGGCGAACGGCTCCGCGGGGGTGTTCTCCACGCTGTTGAACACGATGAAGATGTTCGAACGCGGGAACGGCGTGATGTTGCTGCCCGAGCCGTGCATCGAGTTGGAGTCGAACATCAGCGCCGAGCCGGCCGGCCCGGTGAACTGCTCGATCCCGTGCTCCGCCGCCAGCTTGCTGATGCTGTCCTGGTCCGGGACGCCGATCTCCTGTTCCCGGAGGGACTCCTTGTAGTGGTCGTCCGGGGTGGCTCCGACGCAGGAGACGAACGTGCGGTGGGCACCCGGCATGAGCATCAGCCCGCCGTTGAACGGGTAGTTGTCGGTCAACGCGATCGAGATGCTCACCGCCCGCATCCTCGGCATCCCGTCCTCGGCGTGCCAGGTCTCGAAGTCCGAGTGCCAGTAGAAGCCGCGCCCCTTGAACCCGGGCATGTAGTTCACGCGGCTCTGGTGCACGTAGACGTCCGAGCCGAGGAGCTGCCGGGCGCGGTCGAGGACTCTCGGGTCCGTCGCGAGCCGACCGATCTCCTCGCTGATCTTGTGCACCTCGAAGATCGAACGGACCTCGTTGGAGGACTTCTCCACCACCGTGCGCTCGTCCGCCTTCACCTCCGGGTCGGACGAGAGCCGCGTGAGCTCCTGCCAGAACTTCTGCACCTCGGCCGGTGTCAGCAGCCCCTCGACCGTCAGGAAGCCCTTCTCGTCGTAGGACCGCAACGTGTCGCCGTCGATCGGCCCGGAGTCCACCCCCGGCCAGACCACCGGATCCTCTCGCTTGATCAGCGCCGGCTCCGTCCCGACCCGGGTCGGGTAGAGGTCATCGGTCTTCACGTCGGCCACAGTCATGTGATTGCCTCCTAGGCGAATTCCCGATCGGCGACCCGCGGGAGACGCGGGTCGATCCGCGATGTGGTGGTGGTCCGGGCTCGTCGGTGTTCGGGTCCCGGGACTGGTGTCCCGCCCGTCGACGCCGAGGCGGCGCCCGCCCCGCGCCGATCTCGCGGTCGACATCCCCACGTCCCGGGATACGGGTCAGGTGGTGGTGGCGTCAACCCCTCTCATCGCTACCGAAGCCCGTCGTCCCCGGCTCACTCCACGTTGGCCGCCTTCGCGGGCGCCTGCTCGTCCTGCTCCGCCTTCTCCACGATCAGCGGGTACACGCCGTTCTCGTCGTGCACCTCACGCCCGGTGACCGGTGGGTTGAAGACGCACACCGTGCGGATGTCCGTCCTCGGCCGCACCTGGTGGTGCTCGTGTCCGTCGAGCAGGTACAGGCTGCCTGGAGCCAGCGGGAAGGTCTCGCCGGTCTCCTTGTTCGTGATTTCCCCTTCACCCTCGACCACAAACACGGCCTCGATGTGGTTGGCGTACCAGAAGTCGTTCACCGTGCCGGCGTAGAGCGTGGTCTCGTGCACCGAGAACCCGACGCCCTCCTTGGCCAGCACGATGCGCTTGCTGCGCCAGTTCGGCGTCTTGATGTCGCGCTCGGTGTCCTCGATCTCGCTCAATGACCGTACGATCACGTTTGACTCCTTTGCCTTTTTCTCCGAGGGCGCCTGACGGCCGGCACGACGGACCGCGCGCGCCACTCCCTGTCCGGTCAGCGGGCGCAGACCGCCCGCACCGCGTCCACGACGATGTCGAGACCGCGTTCCAGCTCCTCGTCGGTCACGGTGAGCGGGGGCATCAGCTTGAGGACCTCGCTGTTGGGTCCCGAGGTCTCCATCAGCAGCCCTCGTTCGAAGGCTGCCGTGCTGGCCCGACCCGCCAGTGCCGGCTCGGCGAACGCCACCCCGCGCGCCAGTCCGCGTCCACGCGGTTCCAGCCCCGCCGGCTTCAGCTCCTGGGACAGCTCCTCGAGGCAGCGCCCGATCTGCTCCCCCTTGGCCAGGGTGCTCTTCTCCAGTTTGTCGCTGGTCCAGTACTCCTGGAGCGCCTTCGTGGAGGTCACGAAGGCCGGGTTGTTGCCCCGGAAGGTCCCGTTGTGCTCGCCCGGCTCCCAGACGTCCAGCTCGGGGCGGAGCAGGGTCAGCGCCATCGGGAGGCCATAGCCGCCGATCGACTTGGAGAGGCAGACGATGTCCGGCTGGACCCCGGCGATCTCGAAGCTGAAGAACGGACCGGTACGACCGCAGCCCATCTGCACGTCGTCGACGATGAGCAGGATCCCGTGGCGTTTGCAGAGTTCAGCGAGGGCCCGCAACCACTCCGCCCTGGCGACGTTGATGCCGCCCTCGCCCTGCACCGTCTCCACGATGACCGCCGCCGGTTCGTTGAGCCCGCTACCGCTGTCCTCCAGCAGCCGCTCGAACCAGATAAAGTCCGGGGTCCGCCCGTCCAGGTAGTGGTCGTAGGGCATCGGGGTGGCGTGCACCAGCGGGATCCCCGCCCCGCCCCGCTTCATGGAGTTGCCGGTCACCGAGAGGGCGCCGAGGGTCATCCCGTGGAAGGCGTTGGTGAAGTTGATGATGGACTCGCGCCCCGTCACCTTGCGCGCCAGCTTCAGCGCGGACTCCACCGAGTTGGCACCGGTCGGCCCGGGGAACTGGATCTTGTAGTCGAGGTTCCTCGGCTCGAGGACCACCCGTTTGAAGGTCTCGAGGAACTCCCGTTTGGCGGCGGTCTGCATGTCGAGACCGTGCGTCACCCCGTCCCGCCGGATGTAGTCGATCAGTGCCTCCTTGAACACGGGATTGTTGTGCCCGTAGTTCAGGGCGCCGGCACCGGCGAAGAAGTCCAGATACGGCTTTCCGTTCTCGTCGAAGAGTTCGCTGCCGAGCGCACGGTCGAATACCGTCGGCCAGGTACGGCCATAGCTGCGAACCTCGGATTCCAGGCTCTCGAAGACGTTCACGATTCTCCGTCCGTTCTAGGATTGCGATATCTGCACCGGCGGCGACGGACTCACCCGGCGGGAGACCGCGCGACGACGTCGCTCCCGGGACCGGTGATCGCTTCGTGGATCTTGGTCGCTGTCGTGGGATGACCGTCGGGTCAGGTTCCGGAGGAGGTGGGGCGGAAGGGACCGATTCGGTACAGGTCCTCGCCCTCGTGCGAATCCGGGAAGGCGTCGGCCGGGAAGAGCTCCCGGCGCTCGAGCTCGGTGCCGCGGTTCCTGGCAAGGGCGCTGAACAGCCGGATGGATGCCGTGTTGTCCGGCGTGATGGTCGTTTCGAGGTAGCGGACGCCGGTGTGGGTGACCCGGTCCACGAGCTCGCGGAGCATGCCGCCGGCCAGCCCGCGACCACGGTGGCGTTCGTCGACGGCGACCTGCCACACCATGATCGTGTCGGGCGCGTCCGGACGCACGTACCCGCTGACGAATCCGCCGACCACACCGTCCACACGGGCGACGACCGATGTCCGGGAGAAGTCACGGCACCACAGCACGTAGGCGTAGGACGAGTTCAGGTCCAGCACCCCGGAATCGCGCGCGAGGCGCCACATCGCGGATCCGTCCGACACATTCGGCGATTCGATCGCCACCTGCGCCACTGACCCACTTCCGCTGCTTTCAGAATTCGGGTGTGCCGTGGTCATAATTCGTCAACCTAACAGAGGTGCCGTTTCCCGGCAGATCTGCGAATGCGCGACCCCGCATCTACCAGTGGATTCGCAGAAAACAGCGTGACAAGAAGCACATTAACCTTGATTTAACATGGGCAATTGTGCTAGGCTGCGCCGGCGTTCATCGGCCGGGTGACTGCTCACCCCTGGAACGGGTGATGTTTGTATCCCCATACCGCACATCGCGCCCACTCAGCGTGATGTTTCACTGATCAACCCACCGTAGGGCGGATCTTCTCGCCCCGCATCTCCTGAACGGGCGAGTCGATCCCGCTCCGGGCCACTGCTGGGAACGCCACCACCCCGCCGCCGACCCACGGGCTCCGGACCACCCGCACCGGGA
>NZ_AGVX02000453.1 GCF_000239155.1 Actinoalloteichus spitiensis RMV-1378 | reverse complement strand
GCGGATCCAGGAGATGTTCGCCGAACTCCTCCCCCTCTTCGAGAACGGCTCCCTCACCCCCCTGCCGATGTCCACCTGGGACATCCGCCGGTGCTCCGAGGCCCTGCGGTTCATGAGCCAGGCCCGGCACGTCGGCAAGATCGTCGTCACCGTGCCCAGGGCCTTCGACCCCGACGCGCCGGTCCTCGTCACCGGCGGCACCGGCGGCGTCGGCGCGCACCTCGTCCGCCACCTGGTCCGCTCCTGGGGAGCCCGGCACGTCGTCGTCGCCGGCCGCCGGGGACCCGACGCCCCGGGCGCCGCCGAGCTCGTCGCCGACCACGACGGCGCCGTCACGGTCGTCACCTGCGACGTCACCGACCCGGACGCCCTGACCGCGCTGTTGGCGGCCCACCCCGACCTGCAGGGCGTGGTGCACGCCGCCGGCACCGTCGACGACGGTGTCCTCGGCTCGCTCACCACCGACCGCGTCCGGGCACTACTGGCACCCAAGGCCGACGCGGCGGAGCTGCTCGACCACGCCACCCGCACCCACGACCTGTCCTTCTTCGTCGGGTTCTCCTCCTCCGCCGGGGTCCTCGGAGCCCCCGGCCAGGCCGGCTACGCCTCGGCCAACGCCACCCTCGACGCCATCGCCCTCCGCCGCCGCCACCGAGGGCTCCCCGGCCAGTCCCTGGCCTGGGGCCTGTGGGCCGACACGGGCATGGCCGGTGACCTCTCCGACGCCGAACGCCGGCGACTCACCGACCAGGGCTTCCCACCACTGACCGCCGAGCAGGCCCTCGGACTGTTCGACCAGGCCGCCCGACGACCCGAGGCGCTGCTCGTCCCGCTGCGCCTCGACACCCGCCGGCTCAAGGCCACCGCACCGCCGCTGCTGCGCGACCTGGCCGGACCGGTGCGCCGCACCGCCACCACCGCCGCGACCGGCGCCGACACCTCCACCCTGGTGCGGCAGCTGACCGGTCTCTCCCCAGGCGAGGCGGTGGAACGGCTCACCGACCTGGCCGTCGACTGCGCCAGCGCGGTCCTCGGCCACGGCGGCACCCGCCGGGTCCAACCGGACGAGGCCTTCGCCGACCTCGGGTTCGACTCGCTCATCGCCGTCGAGTTCCGCAACAGGCTCAACGCCGCCACCGGCCTCACCCTGCCCGCCACCGTCACCTTCGACCACCCCACGCCCAGGGCCGTGGGCCGGGCACTGCTGGGGGAACTGGACCTGGACGGCGTGCCGTCCACCTCCGCCCTCCTCGCCCAGCTCGACCGGATGGACACCGCCCTCGACGCGCTCGGCGCGGACGAGTCCGGCCGGGCCGCGCTCGCCGCGCGCCTGCACGCCCTGGCCGACCGGCTCACCACCCCCGACCCGGGGGCCGGGGCAGCCGAGGCCGTCGGCGTCGGAGACCGGATCGCCGACGCCTCCGCCGACGAACTCGCGGATCTCCTCAGCCGGGAGTTCGGCATCTCCTAGCGCGGCCCGCCCCAGACCAGCGACAACCAGCGCGAACCCAGCGAGGTCCCCCATGGTGGAACAAGACAGGATGCTGCACCTGCTCAAGCAGGTGACCTCGGAGCTGCACGAGACCCGCAACCGGCTCAAGCGAATCGAGGACCGCTCGACCGAACCGATCGCCATCGTCGGCATGGGCTGCCGCTACCCCGGCGGCGTGGTCGACCCGGACAGCCTGTGGGACCTCGTCGACACCGGCCGCGACGCCACCTCGGACTTCCCCACCGACCGGGGCTGGGACCTGGCCAACCTCTTCGACGACGACCCCGCCGCCGTGGGCCGCTGCTACACCCGGCGCGGTGGGTTCCTCACCGGAGCCGCCGACTTCGACCGCGAGTTCTTCGGCATCTCCCCCCGCGAGGCGTTGGCGATGGACCCGCAGCAGCGGATCCTGCTGGAGACCGCGTGGGAGACCTTCGAACACGCCGGGATCGACCCCACCGGGCTGCGGGGCAGCGGCGCCGGCGTCTTCGTCGGCATCCCCGCCGCCGAGTACAACCACCGCAGCAGCCCCCGCGACGACGTCGAGGGCTACCTGCTCACCGGCAACGGCTGCTCGGTGGCCTCCGGACGCCTCGCCTACACCTTCGGGTTCGAGGGACCCGTCGTCTCCGTCGACACCGCCTGCTCCTCCTCGCTGGTGGCCCTGCACCACGCCGTGCAGTCGCTGCGCGCCGGCGAGTGCTCGCTGGCCCTCACCGGCGGCGTCACCGTGCTGTCGGTGCCCACCATCTACGTGGAGTTCGCCCGCCAACGCGGCCTGTCCCCGGACGGCCGCTGCAAGTCCTTCTCCGACGACGCCGACGGCACCGCCTGGTCGGAGGGCGCCGGCATGCTGCTGGTGGAGCGGCTGTCCGACGCCCTCCGCAACGGACACCGGGTGTACGGCGTCATCCGGGGGACCTCCGTCAACTCCGACGGCGCCTCCAACGGCCTCACCGCCCCCAACGGGCCCTCCCAACAGCGGGTGATCCGCTCCGCGCTGGCCTCGGCGGGCCTGTCCACCGGCGACGTCGACGTCGTCGAGGCGCACGGCACCGGCACCGCGCTGGGCGACCCCATCGAGGCGCAGGCGCTGATCGCCACCTACGGCCAGGGCCGCACCCCCGACCGCCCCCTGCTCCTGGGGTCCATCAAGTCCAACATCGGGCACGCGATGGCCGCCGCCGGCGTCGCCGGCGTCATCAAGATGGTGCAGGCCATGCGCCACGGCAGGGTGCCCCGCACCCTGCACGTCAACGAACCCAGCAGCCACGTCGACTGGTCCGGCGGCACCGTCGCCCTCGCCAGCGACCCGACGGCGTGGCCGGACACCGGCCGGCCCCGCCGCTCCGCCGTGTCCTCCTTCGGCATCAGCGGCACCAACGCCCACGTCGTCCTCGAACAGGGCCCCCCGGTCGAACCCACCCCGGCCGACCCGGACACCTTCCCGGCACCGCTGGTGGTGACCGCCCGGTCGGAGGAGGCGCTGCGCGCCCAGGCCGGGCGGCTGGCCGAACACCTCACCGCCCACCGCGACCTGCCGCTGGGCACCATCGCCCGCAGCCTCGCGACCACCCGCGCGCGGCTGGACTTCCGCGCGGTCGTGCTCGCCGAGGACCACGCCGGGGCGCTGGCCGGCCTCGACGCGCTCACCCGCGACCAGCCCGACCCCCGGGTGCGCACCGGGACCGCCGTGCCCCCACGGCTGGCGGTCCTCTTCGGCGGCCAGGGCACCCAGCGGATCGGCATGGGCCGCGAGCTGCACGCCCGCTTCCCCGCCTACCGGGACGCCTTCGACGAGGTGTGCGCCGCCCTCGACCCCGAGGTCGGCTTCTCCGTGCGCGACGTCGTCCTCGGCGACGACCAGGACTTGCTCGACGACACCGGCCACGCCCAGCCCGCGTTGTTCGCCGTGCAGACCGCCCTGTACCGGCTGCTCGCCTCCTGGGGGGTGCGGCCCGACATCGTCGGCGGCCACTCGATCGGCGAGGTGACCGCCGCGCACGTCGCCGGGGTGTGGGACCTGCCCGCCGCCTGCCGGGTCGTCGCCGCCCGCGCCGGCCTGATGCGGCGGCTGCCCCCCGGCGGCGTGATGGCCGCCCTCGCCGCCGCCCCCTCCACCGTGGACGCCCTGCTCGTCGAGGGCGTCGAGGTGGCCGCCGTGAACGGCCCGACCTCGGTCGTGGTGTCCGGCGACGCCGAGGCCGTGGAGCAGGTGGTGGCCGCCGCGACCGGGCGGGGCGTGAAGGCCACCCGGCTGCGGGTGTCGCACGCCTTCCACAGCGCCCACATGGACCCGGTGCTCGCCGAGTTCACCCGGGTGCTGGAGAGCGTCGAGTTCCGGGCCCCGGAGTTCGTCGGCCTGTCCAACGTCACCGGCGGCACCGCCGACCGGTGGACCGAACCGGCCTACTGGGCCGAGCACGTCCGCTCCACCGTCCGGTTCGCCGACAACCTCGCCAAGCTCGGTGACCTCGGCGCCACCGCCGTCCTCGAGGTCGGCGCCGACTCCACCCTGGCCGGGATGGCCGGGCTGGTGCTCGACGAGTCCGTGCCCGTCGTGTCCACCCTGCGCCGCGACGGCGACGAACCGGCGCACGTGCTCACCGCGCTCGGCGCCCTGTTCTGCGCCGGCACCCCGGTCGGCTGGGAGGCCGTGCTCGGCCGCGGCGACGTCGTCGGCCTGCCCACCTACCCGTTCCAGCGGGAACGGTTCTGGCTGAGCGGCTCCGGCCAGTCCGCCGACCCCCGAGGGCTCGGCGTGACCGCCGCCGACCACCCGGTGCTGGGCGCCGTCGTCGACCTGCCCGGCTCCGGCGGTGTGGTGCTCACCGGGCGGCTCGCCTCGGGAACCCACGGCTGGCTGACCGACCACCCGGTGCGCGGGCAGGTCGTCGTCACCGTCGGCGCGCTGCTGGAGACCGCCGTCCGGGCCGGCGACGAGGCCGGGCACGACACCGTCGCCGAGTTCCACGTCGCCGAGCCGCTGGCGGTCCCCGACGGCACCGACGTCCACCTCCGGGTGACCCTCGTCCCCGACGGGGACGCCGCCAGCGACCTGTCCGTCCACGGCCGGGTCGACGGAACGACCACCTGGACCGAGCTGGCGACCGGACGCCTGACCACCGGCGGTGCCGCCCCGGTGCCGGCGCCCCCGGAGACCCCCCACGACGTGGAGGAGCTCGCGGTCGCCGAGGGCGGCGCGCTCCGCCGCCTGCGGCGCTCCGACGACCTGGTCCTCGCCGACCTCGACCTGCCCGTCGACCGCGCCCGCGACGCCAGGCACTTCGACCTGCACCCGGCACTGCTCGACACCGCCCTGGCCGCCGCCCGCACCGCCGGCCTGCTCGGAGCGGACACCCTCACCGCCAGCTGGGTCGGGCTGCGCCTGCACGCCGTCGGCGCCGCCGAGGTCCGCGCGGTCCTCCACCGCCGGGACACCGGCGAACTGGACGTCCTGCTCGCCGACGGGGCCGGGGAACCGGTGCTCACCGGGCGCGTCACCGAACTGCGGGAAGCCACCGTCACCGCACCGGAGGGGACCACCACCGACGTCCGGGCGGACCCGCTCTACCGCGTCGAGTGGACCTCGGTCACCCCCGGGTCCACCGAGGACACCGGCAGCTGGCACGTGCTCGACGAGTTCGCCGCCGCCGACGCCCTGGCCGCCGTCGACGGTGAACCCGACACCCTGGTGTGGCCCGCCTTCGCGCCGTCCGACGACGAACCCCGGTCGGTGCACGCCGCAGCCCACGCCACCCTCGCCGTGCTCCAGACCTTCCTCGCCGAGCCCCGCTGGTCGGGTGCCCGCCTCGTCGTCGTCACCCGGGGTGGCGTCGCCACCCACCCCGCGCACCGCGCCCCGGTGACCGCCACCGCCGCCGCCGTGGGCGGCATGGTCCGGTCGGCCCAGTCCGAGGATCCGGGTCGGGTCCTGCTCGTCGACCTGCCCCCGGGCAGCGGCGTGCCCCTGGACGAGATCCGGGCGGCCGTCGCCGCCGGCGAACCCCAGGCGGCGGTCCGGGACTCCACCGTGTGGGTGCCCCGGCTCCAGCCGTCCCCCGCCGCGACCGTGGCCCCGCCCCCCGAGGGGACCTGGCGGCTGGCCGCCGACGGACGCGGCAGCGTCGACGGCGTCGCACCCGAGGCGACCGACCCGGTCACGGACCTGCCCGACGGCGCCATCCGGGTGTCGGTGCGGGCCTCCGGGGTGAACTTCCGCGAC
>NZ_AGVX02000454.1 GCF_000239155.1 Actinoalloteichus spitiensis RMV-1378 | reverse complement strand
GGCGGGGGCGGTGGTCACCGCCAGCATCCCCGCCGCGACCCCGACAGCCCACTTTCTCATGCTCATGCCGTACCGTCCCCTATCCGCTGAGTGAAGAGAAGAAACCACTAGAGACAGCGGTAAGTCAACGACTGTCGCCCAGGTGTAGCCAGACGTAACCTGATCGTCTGTACTTCGCCGTGGTGGGCTGCGGGCTGCCCGGTCGGGGCCCAGCCTGGGCGCAGGGCGACCGGCAGGAAGGCGGCGGGCGAGTGGATCCGGCGGAACTGTGTGCGCGACTCATCCGGTTCGACACGAGCAACCGGGGCGGCGGTGACGCCGAGGGCGAGCGGGATGCGGCGGAGTTCGTCGCCGGGCTGCTCAGCGATGCCGGGTACGCGCCGGTGGTGTTGGAGTCGGCGCCGCGGCGGAGCAACGTGGTGGTGCGGGTGCCGGGTGAGGACCGGGATGCGCCGGGGGTGCTGGTGCACGGGCATCTGGACGTGGTGCCGGCTGATCCGGCGTTGTGGTCGGTGGATCCCTTCGCCGGGGAGGTCCGGGACGGGTTCGTGTGGGGTCGTGGTGCGGTGGACATGAAGGACATGTGCGCGATGGTGGTGTCGGTGTTGGTCGGGTGGGCGCGGGAGGGTCGGCGGCCGCGTCGGGATGTGGTGGTGGCGTTCGTGGCCGATGAGGAGGACAACGGCGAGTTCGGCGCGGGCTGGTTGGTGAAGAACCACGCGCAGTTGTTCGAGGGGTGCGCGGCGGCGATCAGTGAGAGCGGCGGGGTCAGTTACGAGGTGGAGGGGGTGCGGCTGTACCCGGTGGGGACGGCCGAGCGGGGGACGGCGCACATGCGGGTGACGGCGACGGGGCGGGCTGGGCACGGGTCGCGGCGCAACGAGGAGAACGCGGTGCACCGGTTGGTGGCGGCGGTGCACCGGGTGGCGGAGTACGAGTGGCCGGTCCAGCTGACGCCGACGGTGCGGGAGTTCCTGGTGCGGACGTCCTCGGCGTTGGGGGTGCGGTGTGATCTGGAGGACGTGCCGGGAACGGTGGAGCGGTTGGGGGCGGCCGGGGCGTTGGTGGCCTCGACGGTGCGCAACAGTGTGACGCCGACGGTGTTGTCGGCTGGGTACAAGGTGAACGTGGTTCCCTCGACGGCCGTGGCCGAGTTGGACGCGCGGGCGTTGCCGGGTTCGGGGGATGACCTGTTGGCGACGGTGGACCGGTTGTTGGGTCCGGGGGTGAGTCGGGAGCAGTTGGTGTACAACCCGGCGGTGGAGTCGCCGGTGGACTCCCCGTGGTTCGAGTCGATGGCCGAGGCGGTGCGGGCGGAGGACCCGGAGGCGGTGGTGGTCCCCTACTGCCTGGGTGGGGGCACGGATGCGAAGTCGTTCGCGAAGCTGGGTATCCACGGGTACGGGTTCTCCCCGCTGCGGGTACCGGCCGGGTATGACTACCGTGCCATGGCGCACGGGGTGGACGAGCGGGTGCCGGTGGCGGGGTTGGAGTTCGGGGTGCGTGTTCTGGACCGGTTCCTCCTCGGGTGTTGACCCGCGTTGTGCGCAGCCGGGGTCCGGAGTGCACGCCAAACGGTGGAATTCGGGGCGGTAGCGGCGGGTGTGGCGTGCTCGGGCCCCGGGTGATCACTAGGGTGGCCGGGTGCGCATCCTGATCTCGGCCGACATGGAAGGTGCCACCGGCGTCACGTGGACCGATGACGTGGTGCCGGGCACTGAGCAGTGGCAGCGGTTCCGGGCGATGTTCACCGGGGACGTCAACGCGTGCGTGGAGGGCCTGTTCGCCGGCGGCGCGGTGGACGTGCTGGTCAACGAGGCGCATTCCTCGCAGCGGAACCTGCTGTTGGAGTCGTTGGACGTGCGGGCCCGGTTGCTGACCGGGCGGCACAAGCCGCTGTCGATGATGCAGGGCGTGGACTCCGGGGTGGACGGGGTGGTGTTCCTCGGCTACCACGCTGCCGCCGGGGTGGACGGGGTGCTGGCGCACACCTACCTGGAGAACTCGATCACCGGGGTCTGGTTGGACGGGGTGCTGGCCAGCGAGGGCCGGTTGAACGCGGCCCTGGCCGGTGAGCACGGGGTCCCGGTGCTGGCGGTCACGGGGGACGACCTGACCTGCCAGGATGCCGCCGAGTACGCGCCGGGGGCGGAGTTGGCGGTGGTGAAGGAGTGTGTGAGCCGGTACGCGGCGATCTGCCTGCCGCCGGCGCGGGCGGCGGAGGTCGTGCGAGCCGCGGCGGAGGCCGGGATGGCCC
>NZ_AGVX02000455.1 GCF_000239155.1 Actinoalloteichus spitiensis RMV-1378 | reverse complement strand
ACGTTGGACGACCTGGTGGACGTGTTCGTTCGCGGCCAGGCCGAGCACTGCTCGCAACCGCCCGGTGAGAGCGTCGGGGAACCGGACGTGGTCGGTTCGGGTGGGGTGTCGGTGGTTCCGTCGCGGGATGAAGTGCGGCGGGTGTTGGTGGAGGTGGTGGCGGAGCGGACGGGGTACCCGGTGGGGATGGTTGATCCGTCGATGGACGTGGAGGCGGATCTGGGGGTGGACTCGATCAAGCGGGTCGAGGTGGTGGGGGCGTTGCGGGAGCGGTGGCCTGGTGCGGGTGGGGTGGGGTTGGCGGAGTTGGGGGAGTGCCGGACGTTGGACGACCTGGTGGACGTGTTCGTTCGCGGCCAGGCCCCCGACCAGGCCCCCGGTGCCGCCAGGACCGCCGACTCGGCGTCGGTCGAGGAGGTGGCGACCGACCCAAAAGGTGAGGGCGGTCCCGCCGTGGGGCGGCGGTGGGCCCGCCCGGTCGAGGTGCCACCACCCGACGTCGTGGTCGACGCCTACCGGCCCACGCCCACCGCGCTGCTCGCCGGTGACCTCACCGAGGACCACGCCAAGTGCTTCGCCGAGGCGCTCACCTCCGAGGGGTGGGCGGTCGGGGAGGAGAACCGCGACGAGGGCACGCCCCTGGACCTCGTCGTCTACCTGGCGCCACGCCCCGCGGACCTCTCCGCCGCCCGGGACGCGTTGCTGGCCGCCCTCATGCTGGCGGCGCGGAACCTGGAGCGGCTGACCGGGCGCCGCGACGGGCACCGGACGACCTTCCTCTGCGTGACCAGGACCGACGGCCAGCTCGGCTACACCGGTGCCGACCTCGCCAGCGCCGCGCTCGGCGGCCTCGCCGGACTGGTCCGCACCGCCGCGCTCGAACATCCCGAACTCTTCGCCAGGGTCGTCGACCTCGACGCCCGGCTCGCCCCCGACCGGGCGGCGACCCTCCTCCTGCGGGAACTCCGGGACGCGGACACAGGTCTCCGCGATGTCGGCTGGGACGCCGACGGTGTGCGGCGGACCATCGGCCTCAGCGACCGGGAGGACCGGCCGGGACTGCTGCCCCTGCCCACGGGGGCGGCGCAACCCGAACCGAGCGCGGAGGACCTCCTCGTCGTCACCGGTGGCGGGCGGGGCATCACCGCGGCCTGCGCCGTCGGCCTGGCACGGG
The DNA here is from genome assembly GCF_000239155.1 of Actinoalloteichus spitiensis RMV-1378. Classification (GTDB taxonomy): domain Bacteria; phylum Actinomycetota; class Actinomycetes; order Mycobacteriales; family Pseudonocardiaceae; genus Actinoalloteichus_B; species Actinoalloteichus_B spitiensis. Next base: position 9,305 of record NZ_AGVX02000455.1, on the reverse strand, counting down.
CTCACCAGCCGGGTCTCGTGCTGCTCGGCAGGTCGCGCCTCGAGCCCGACCCGGGGTGGGCGGTGGGAGTCGAGGACGTCGACCTGCGGGCCGCGGCGGTGCGGGCCCTCACCGCCTCCGGTGGCCAGCCCACGCCCCCGGAGGTGGAACGAGCGCGTCGCCGGGTGCTCGCCGGACGCGAGATCCGGCGCACCCTCTCCGATGTCGAGGCCGCCGGATCGCACGCCGAGTACGTGGCGGTGGACATCACGGACCCGGTAGCCACCTCACAGGCCCTCGAGCCCTACCACCGACGGGTGACCGGGGTGGTCCACGGGGCTGGCGTGCTGGCTGACCGCCGGCTGGTGGACAAGCGTGCCAGTGAGATGACCGAGGTCCTGGACGTCAAGATCACGGGCCTGCGGAACGTGCTCGACGCCCTCGACACCGACCACCTCCGGCACCTGCTGCTCTTCTCCTCCGTGGCGGGCCTGTTCGGCAACCCGGGCCAGGCGGACTACGCCACGGCCAACGAAGCCCTCAACCGACTGGCCTGCGTCGTCCGCCGCCACCATCCCGGCACCACCGTCCACTCCGTGAACTGGGGCCCCTGGGAGGGGGGCATGGTCACCCCCGAGGTCGCGCGGATCTTCGCGTCCCGAGGCGTTCCGCTCATCCCCGCGCGCACCGGCGTCGCGCGGTTCGTCGAACAGTTCACCCCGGCCCGCGCCGCCGACCTGGTCTGCGCGGTCGGGCCGGACACGCCGCTCGCGCCGACCACACCCGTTCGGGAGCCGACGACGACCGTGGAGCGGTCCCTCCACCCCCTCGTCGACGAACCGGTCGTGTCCGACCACCGCGTCGGCGGGGCCGTCGTGCTGCCCGCGACCTTCGCCCTGGGCCTCGTGTTGAACGTCGCTCGGCGACTGCGACCCGAAGTCCCCGTGCACCAGGTCGGTGACTTCACCGTCCTCAGCGGCGTCCGGTGGTCCGAGGACGACCCCGCGCCGCTCCGCGTCACGGCCACCGAGACCGCCGAGGGGGTCCGGGTGCTCGTCGCCACTCCGGACGGCCGCGCCCGGTACCGGGCGCTCCTGCCCCCGCCACCGGAGCGGCCCGCGCTGCCGGTCAGGCTGTCCGGGCTGCCCACGCCGGGCGGCGGGCGAACAGCGGCGGAACACTACTCCGACGGCACCCTGTTCCACGGGCCGAGCCTGCGCGGCCTGCGTCGCGTCCTCACCGAGGCCCCCAGGCTCGTCCTGGAATGCCAGCTCCCGGACGTGGCGGTCGCGGCCGGTTCCTACCACGCCACGAACTACTCGCCGGTGCTGGCGGACCTGCTCCTGCAGGCGGCGCTCCTCCGGGCCCGGCTGTCCACCGGCCAGCCGGCGCTTCCCACCGGCATCGGCACCGTGGAACTGCACGGCCCGCTGCCCGACGGCGCCCCGTTCCTCGTCGCCGTCGACGGGATGACCGGGGGCCCGAACCCCCGGTGCACGGTGTCGGCCGTGACACCGGACGGGAGGCTCCTCCTGCGGTTCACCGACGTCCTCCTCGTCCCGCACGCCGGCCTCCAGGACCAGTTCGCGGACTCGTGAGCGCCGTCGTCCCCTCCCAGCCACCCCACCGGGGCCACGGCCCCGTCCCCACGGAGGTGCCCATGCCCCACGCCGCCGGTCGCACCACATGACCGGGCAGGAGATCGCCGTCGTCGGGATGGCGTGCCTGCTGCCAGGCGCCCGGAGTCCCGAAGAGCTGTGGAGGCTGCTCACCTCAGGTGGCAGTGCCCTCACCCCCGCCGACGAGACCCGCTTCGGCACCTCCCCCGAGGTTCCCGGTGGATGGGGCGATCCCGACCACCACCTGGTGACCACGCTCGGGGGTTGGGTGGACGACCTCCCGCTCGACCTGGGGGGACTCCACCTGCCCGAGGACCAGCTGGCCCGGGAGGACAGGGTCGTGCGCTGGCCGCTCGCCGTGGCCCGCGCGGCGCTGCGCGACGCGGGCGTCGATCACCGTGACCACCATGCCGCCGGGCGGACCGGTCTGGTGCTGGGCGACTACTCATTCCCCACCGCGAACTCGGTGCGAGCCCGTCGACCCCTCGTCGACCGCGCCGTGGCCCACGGCCTGCGGCAGGCCGGGTTGGGCGGGCCGGTGCCGGAGCGGGTGCCGCCCCGGCACCCCGGTGCCGCCCCCGGGGACGCTCGACCCCTCGGTCAGCCGGCCGCGGTCCTGGCCAGGGCGCTCGGTCTCGGCGGGCCCCGGCTGGGCCTGGACGCCGCCTGCGCCTCCGCCCTGTACTGCGTCGCCCTCGCCCGTGACTACCTGCTCACCGGCGCCGCCGACACCATGCTCGCGGGTGCCGTGTGCGCTCCGGACGAACTCCTGCTCCAGCTGTCCTTCTCCGATCTGGGCGCCTACCCCCGGCACCCCGCCCGCAGCCAACCCTTCGACGCGGATTCGGAGGGCATCGTCACCGGCCAGGGGGCGGGGGTGCTGGTGCTGCGCCGTCTCGAGGACGCCGTGCGTGACGGCGACCGCGTGCTGGGCGTCCTGGAGGCCGTCGGGCTGGCCGGCGACGGTGCGGGCCGCCACCCGTTGCGCCCCCGGATGGAGGGGCAGCTGGCCGCCTACCGCGCCGCCTACGCGCAAGGGCCGGACCCGACCACCGTGGACTACCTGGAGTGCCACGCCACCGGGACCCCGCTGGGCGACCGCACCGAGATGTCCGGCATCGCCACGTTCTTCGGTGGGGCGGGACGGCTACCCGAGATCGGGTCCGTGAAGGGGCAGCTCGGCCACCTCCTCACCGTCGCCGGGTTCAGCAGCCTCGCGAAGGTGCTGCTGGCGTTCCGGCACGACTGGCTCCCACCCACACCCGGAGTCGTCAGGACCCGCCGACCGGCCACCGCCGAGGCTGTCGCCGACCGGGTGCTGCGCATCGGACGGTCCTGGACCGCCGGGGACCGGCCCCGCCGCGCCGCGGTCTCCGCCTTCGGGTTCGGTGGGATCAACGCCCACCTCGTGCTCCGCGACCACCCCCGCGCCTCCCCCTCGGGGCCGGGGGGCGCCGGTGCCGGCGGGACCATCGCACTGACCAGGGCGTTGTCCACCGGGCGGGACACCACCCTCGGCGAGGACGACCGGACGCGCCTCCCCGACCACGATCCGTGCCACCGCGACACCGAACCGGGCGGCGGCTCACCGGCCTCGACGCCTCCGGCGACCCCGCACCCGGCCGGCACACCGGTCGACCACGAACCAGGGGAGACGCGGTCCAGCGAGACCGGAACCCCGCCGGGCCCGGAACCGGCCACGACCCGCTCCGGAGCCTGCCCCCGACTCGGCATCACCGGCCTCGGGATCCGCCTCGGAGAACTCGACGACGTCCGGCACCTCGACGCCCTGCTCCGCGGCATCCCGAGACCGGCCCGCCCGGCCACCACCACCGACCACGGGGGACCCGGCCGCGACCTGCCCGCGCCCGGCCCGGCCTACCGCATCCCGCCGGGGGACCTGCGCAACGCCAACCCGCAGCACCTCGCCGCGTTCGCCGCGGCGGACCAGGCGCTCGACGACGCCGGCTACCCGTGCTGCCTCCCGGGCCACCGCCCGGAACCACGGCGGGTCGCGGTCATCGGAGTCCTCGACCTGGAACCCGACGCCCACCGGCACCGGGACCGGTTCGACATCGGCGCCCGCGTCCGCGCCGAATGCCACGGCCTGGGGGCCGACATCCCGGCGGCGCGGCTGGACGAGCTGGAACGCGCCGTGCGGGACGCCGTGCACGAGCCGCTCAGCGTCAACGAGGTCCTCAGTTACGTCGGCAGCGTGGTGGTGAGCCGCATCGCCGCCTCCCGGAACCTGACCGGGCCGGCCTTCACCCTCTCCGCCGACGACACGGCCGGCGCGCGGGCGGTGGAGGTCGCCGGGCTGCTGCTGCGCGACCCCACCGTGGAGGCCGTCCTGCTCGTCGATGTCGACCCCGCCGGGGACACCGACCTCGCCCGGGGGTCCGAGCCCGCCGACGATCCCGGTCCGGGGAGGTCCGCCGTCCACGGGGCGGCGGCGGTCGTGCTCGTCCGGGCGGAGGACGAGACGACCCGGCACTACGCCGTGATCCGGTCGGTCGCGATACGGCATCTCGACGAGGCAGCCGACGAGCCGGGCAGGGCGACCTCCGACGCCGCGTCGCTGGCTCTCCGCGCCGCCGGTGTCCCCGCCGAGGAGATCGACCATGTGGAGCTGGGCGGCTGGACGGAGCGGGACCGCACCGTCGAGGCCCAGGCGTTGTCGACGGTGCTCCGGGCCGCACGGCCCTCGGTGGGCGCGCTCGGCCCCTCGACCGGCGTCGCGGCCCACGCGATGACCGTCGCGGCCCTCGTCGGACTGGCCTGGTCCCTGCACCGCGCGGAACTCCCGGGCGCACCGAGCGACCTGGGCGGCGTACCCGGCACCGGCTTCGTCGTCCCGGGACGCCCCCGCCCCTGGTTGCCGACCCGGCGGGGTGAACGCCGGTTCGCCAGCCTGAGCGTGCCGGACCGGGGGACGGGCGCCGCGCACCTCGTCCTCTCCGACAGTGAACGGCCCCGCCCCCGACCAGTGGTCGAATGGGACCGGGGCGGCCGCATCCTGCTCCGGCTGACCGGGGACACGCCGGAGGAACTCGTCGCCCACGCCGCCGCGTGCCGGCGACGGCTGGCCGGGGGAGCACCCCCGAGGAGCGTGGCCCGCACCGCCACCAGCCTGCCAGCCCGGCGTCACCGGGCGGTGCTCGTGGCCGTCGACGCCGAGTCGCTCCACGCCGAGTTGCTGGCGGCGGAACGGGACCTGCCCACGGTGCTCGGTTCCGGCGGCGAGTGGGCCACCCCGGCGGGCAGCTACGCCACGGCACACCCCATCGGACCGGCTCCGGTCGCCTTCGTCTACCCCGGGGCGTTCACCGGCTACCCCGGACTCGGGAACGAACTGTTCCGCATGTTCCCGCGCCTGCGGCAGCGGTTCGAACGGGAGGCGGAGGAACCCAGGGCGGCCTTCCGGACCGAGCGGTTGTTCCCGGCTGCCGAGCACAGGCTGACCAGGGAGGAGCTCCTCCGGCACGAGGCCGACCTGCTCTCCGACATCCCCTCCATGCTGGTGGTCGGGACGAACATGGCGGTCCTGCACACCCAGCTGCTGCGAGACGAGCTGGGGCTGACCCCGGACGGGGGGATCGGTTACAGCCTCGGGGAGAGCAGCATGCTCTTCGCCACCGGGGTGTGGGACCACACCGCACGGGACGACCACGCGCTGACGAGGACCAGCCTGTTCCGGGACGGGCTCCGGGGACGCAAACAGCTGGTCCGCGACCAGTGGCAACTGGGTGACGAGGTCGAGGACGACGAGATCTGGTCCACCCACGTGCTGCTCACCCGGGCCGACCTGGTAAGGCACCACCTCGACGGACTGGACCGCGTGTTCCTCACCCACGTCAACTCGCCCACCGAGGTCGTGGTGGCGGGAGACCCGCGCCAGTGCCGGCTGCTGGTCGAACGGCTGGGTGTCTCCTCGGCGAGGGCACCGGCCAACCACGTCATGCACTGCCCGCTCGTCGCCGCCGCGTCCGACGAACTGGTCGCCCTGAACACCTACCCGTCGGGCGAGGCCCCGGCGCGCATCAGGCTGTTCGGGACGGGGGCGAGCGGGCCGCTCCAGCTGGAGGCCCACGACGCTGCCTCGCACGCCAGGCGGATCGCTGCCGGGCTCGCGGAGACGGTCGACTTCGCCGGGCTGACCGAAAGCGCCTACCGCGAGGGTTTCCGGTACTTCGTGGAGGTCGGCCCCGGCGCGACCTGCACCCGGTGGGTGTCGGCGACGCTGGCCGGACGGGATCACCTGGCCGTGTCCGTGGACCGGCGCGGCGCTCCGGCGGGTGCCGCGATCGCCGCCGCCGTGGCCAGGCTGGCCGCCCACGGCGTTCCGATCCGCCTCGACGCCCTCACCGCTGGACCCCCGGACCCGACGACCGCCGATCGCCCTGCCGGGTGGCCGGAGCGGGTACCGCGACAGCGGACATCCCTGCCCGACCGGATCGCCCGAGCGGCCCGCGCCGTGCTCGCCGCGCCGTCCACCGACACCGGACGGCGCACCAAACTTCCCGAGGGAGTGGCCCTCGACCGGGTGGTGCCGGTTCCGGTGCGGTCCGAGCACCGAACACCTGTCAAGCACGCGTCCGCTGGCGACGATGAGATCAGCATGGAGCGGACGCCCTTCGTGCAGCTTCCCGACCCGGAGGCGCGCCCCCGGCCTGCCGGGTCGACGCCGTGCGCGCCGTCCGCGACGGGGCACCCGCCCGCACACCCGGAGACCGTCGACCGGCGAGCCCACCTGCTGGGGGCACTGGCGGCCCAGGTCGCCGAGGCGCACCACGCCGCGCTGCGGGCGCAGGGCAGCCTCCAGGCGCTGGCGCTGCGCGCTCTGACCACCAGGCAGGACAGCGGGACGCTCCCGCTCCCCACGCCCGGACCCGTCCGCACCGGGCCACCCGCGGCCGCGTCCCCGGCCTCCGGTGCGGCGGCACCACCAGAGGCGGATGAGGTGCGTGCGCCGCTTTCGACCCGCTCCGCCGCGGCGGCCGAGCCCCCTCCTGGCCCCCCGAGCCTCCCACGCCCGACGGCGTCCGGTAGCACCGGCAGCGGTCCGGTGTGGAACCACGAGGACCTCGTCACCTTCGCCGAGGGCCGGCTCCACGACCTGTTCGGACCGGCGCACGCCGAGGCGGACACCTACCGCCGACGGCTGCGGCTGCCGGCCAGGCCGTACCTGCTCATCAGCCGGGTGACCTCGGTCGAGGGGACCCCGGGCGCGCTGCGACCCTGCCGCATCACCACCGAGTACGACGTTCCCGACGACGGCCCCTTCACCGTCGACGGCAGCCTGAGCTGCGCGGTGGCCATCGAGGCCGGCCAGGGGACACTCCTCCTGCTGTCGCTCCTCGGGGCGGACGCGCTGAACCGGGGTGAACGGGGCTACCGGCTGCTCGACAGCACCGCCGTCTTCCACGACAGGCTGCCCCGCGCCGGCCAGACCCTCCGCTACGAGATCACCATCGACCGGTTCGTCCGCGACGGAGAGACCCTGCTGTTCTCCTTCCGCTACCGGTGCTACTCCGGTGACGCCCTCGTGCTCGAACTGCGCAGGGCCACGGCGGGCTTCTTCCGGGACGCCGAACTCGACGGTTCGACGGGGCTGTCCCCCCAGAACCTGCGCCGGGCGCTGTCCCCGCCCGGCGAACGGGGATGGTTCAAGCCGATCGCCCGGACCGACCGCTGCGCGTTGAACCGCCTGGAACTGGAACGGCTGGCCGCCCCGGGCGGCGCCGCCGCGGTGTTCGGCGCGGAGTGGGACCAGGGCGGCGCCAACCCCTCGGTCCGACTGCCCGGGCCCGACCTGCTGCTCCTCGACGAGGTCACCGCCATCGAACGGACCGGCGGCAGCAGGGGACTGGGGGAGGTCCGGGCCGTGCTCCACCACCGCCCCGACTCCTGGTACTTCGCCGCCCACTTCCCGGACGACCCCGTGCTCCCCGGGTCCCTGCTCACCGAGGCCGCCGTCCAGATCGTGCAGGTGTACGCGCTCTTCCTCGGCCTGCACCTGGTCCTGCCCGACGCCGAGTTCCAACCGGTTCCGGGACTGGAGACCACCGTCAGCTGCCGGGGCCAGGTCACCCCCGGTTCCCCACCCGTGCGCTACCGCGTGGACGTGACCACCCTGACCCTGCTGCCCCGGCCGACCGTGGTCGCCGACGTCGTGCTCACCGTGGCCGACCGGGTCATCGGGGTCATCCATGACCTCGGGATCCGACTCCGGGAGAAGCCGGGGACTCCGTACCGCCCGGAGCGGGGAGGCCACCCCGCCGCGTTCCTCGGCCGCCGGAACGCCCTGGGACAGCCGGCCGTGATCAACGAACTGCACCTCGCGCACGCCGCGCGCGGTGACCTGGAGACCGCGATGGGCCCGGAGTTCGCGGTGCACCGGGGACGACGCGCGCCGCACATCCCCAACGGGGACTTCCAGTTCGTCGACCGCGTGATGGCCCTGGAAGGGGTCCGGGGCAGCTTCACCCCGGGTTCCCGGATGCGCACCGAGTACGACTCGCCCCTCGACGCCTGGTACTACCAGGACGGCGCCACCCCTGACCTGCCCCACTGCGTGTGCATGGAGACCGCCCTCCAGGCCGCGATCCTGCTCGGCTACTACCTGGGCGCCACGTTGGGGAGCGCGGACGCCGAGCTGTCGATCCGCAACCTGGAGGGTGAGGCCACGCTCGTCGCCGACCTCGACACGCGGGGGCGCACCATCAGCCACTCCACGGAGTTGCTCTCCCACGAGGAGGCGCCCGGTGCCGTCCTCCAGTCCTTCCGGTTCGAGCTCTCGGTCGGGGAAACCGTCTTCTACACGGGGCGGTCCCTGTTCGGCTACTTCACCCGCGACGCCCTCGCCCGCCAGGTGGGGCTCGACGCGGGCCGGCACGTCCCCACCTGGCTCGACGCCCAGGAGGCCCTCGGGGTCCGTCCCCGCTGGGTCCCGGTGCCCGACACGAGTTCCGACACGCTCGGAGTCGGCACGGGACGGCTGCGGGCGCTGGAGGGCATCGAGGTCGTCGACGGCGGCGGCGTCCACGGACGCGGGTACCTCCGGGGCCGCCGCCGGGTCAGCCCCGACGACTGGTACTTCTCCCGCCACTTCCACCAGGACCCGGTGATGCCGGGCTCCATCGGAGTGGAGGCGGTCCTCCAGGGGCTGCGGATCTTCGTCCTGGACTCGGGCCTGACCGCCGGCATGCGGTCTCCCCGGTTCGCGCTCCCGGTGGGCCGGACGTCGTCCTGGAAGTACCGGGGCCAGGTCCTCCCCGAGGACGGCGAACTCCTCTTCGAGGCGCACGTCAAGGACGTGCGCCGCCTGCCTGGTCGGCTCCAGGTGGTGGCCGACGCGAGCGTGTGGAAACCCGGGCTGCGGATCTACGAACTCACCGACGTCACCGTCGAGGTACGCGAACCCGACGCCCGGGCGGGCACCACGGCCTGTGAACCTCCTGAGGAAGGACGAGCATGACGCAGTCCGCGACCGGCGAGCACCGGTCTCCGGATGGGACCGAGACGAGGTCCGACCCCGCCGGGATCTACCAGGTCCTGGCCCGGTTGGAGGAGCCGTGCTTCGTGGTGTCCACGGAGTCCGGGTACGCGCTCACCTCGGTGCGACCGGCCTCGGGGGTGGTGGCCGCCCACGGTCCGCTGCCGCCGAGCGAACTCGGCTCGGCGGCCTTCCGCACCGCCCATGGCCTC
>NZ_AGVX02000456.1 GCF_000239155.1 Actinoalloteichus spitiensis RMV-1378 | reverse complement strand
GCGGCCGCCGCCCTCTCCCGGGGGCGCCGGACGAGCCGTCGTTCTCGTCCGCGCCCACGTCGAGGTTACGCCGAGTCGGGCCGCCGGCTCAGGCGTCGACCTCCAACATCTCCTGGGTGACCGCCGAGTCGGTTCCCGGCACTCCCAGCTCCCTGGCCCGCTTGTCGGCCATCGCCAGCAGGCGGCGGATCCGCCCCGCGACGGCGTCCTTGGTCATGGGCGGTTCGGCCAACTGGCCGAGCTCCTCCAGCGAGGCCTGCCGATGGCTCAGCCGGAGCTGCCCGGCCACGACGAGGTGCTCGGGAGCGTCGTCGCCGAGCAGCTCGATCGCCCGCTCCACCTTGGCGGCGGCGGCCACCGCCGCCCGCGCGGAGCGGCGGAGGTTGGCGTCGTCGAAGTTCGCCAGCCGGTTGGCGGTGGCCCGCACCTCGCGGCGCATGCGCCGCTCCTCCCAGGCGAGCACGCTGGCGTGGGCTCCCAGCCTGGTGAGCAGGGCGCCGATCGCGTCGCCGTCCCGCACCACGACCCGGTCAGCTCCCCTGACCTCGCGCGAACGCGCCTGCACGTTGAGCCGGCGGGCGGCCCCCACCAGGGCCAGCGCCGCCTCGGGCCCCGGGCAGGTGACCTCCATCGCGGAGGACCGGCCCGGTTCGGTGAGGGAACCGTGGGCGAGGAAGGCGCCCCGGAGCGCGGCCTCGGCGTCGCAGGCGCCGCCCGAGACGACGTGCACGGGCAGCCCCCGCACGGGCCGGCCCCGGGAGTCCAGCAGGCCCGTCTGCCGCGCCAGCCCCTCGCCGTCCTTGACCACCCGCGCGACGTACCGCGTGCCCTTGCGCAGCCCTCCCGAGGTCATGACCTGGAGTTCGGCCGTGTAGCCGTAGAGCTCGTGGATCTCCTTCCGGAGCCTGCGGGCCACCGAGCCGGTGTCGACCTCCGCCTCGACGACCACCCGCCCGGCCACGATGTGCAGGCCGCCGGAGAATCTCAGCAGCGCGGACACCTCGGCACGACGACAGCAGGTCTTCGTCACCACCAGGCGACTCAGTTCGTCCTTGACCGCCGCGGTCATCGCCACCGCTCGTCCTCCTCGTCTGCGCGCGCCGCCGGTCCACTGGGCTGACCGCACAGGTCAGCCGGCCCGGCAAGCCCAAACCGGTCCAGGTCGGCGGCGCCCGTGGCGCCACCGGAGTGCTCCACGGTCCGGTCCGCCACGCCGATCGCCGCCGCGAGCGCGGCACCCAGCGCGGCCGGGTCGTGCCGGTCCGGGGCGTCGTCGTCGGCGACCCGTCTCAGGTGCGTGGTGCCGCCCAGTTCGCCGGTGGCGCGACGCAGTTGGTCGGGCGTCGGCACCGAGTCGATGTCGGCGATGACGTCGTCCACCCGCAGACGCGGAGCATGCTCGGAGAGTACGTGCAGGTGCTGTTCCGGCGAGAAACCGGCCGTCTCACCCGGTTGGGGGACAAGGTTCAGGACCAGGACCTTACGGGCGGTGGTCGTCAGCAGGGCGTCGTGCAGCTCGGGAAGCAGCAGATGCGGCAGTACGCTGGTAAACCACGATCCGGGGCCGAGGATGACGACATCCGCGGAGTGCACCGCCTGTACCGCTTCCGGGCAGGCCGTGAGCCGTCCGTCAGGATCGGCCACGTTGCGCAACCACACCCTTTTCACCCGACCGGGGGTAGTCGCGACGGCGACCTGGCCCCGGATGCGCCGCAGCCGGTGCGGGTTGTCGGACAACCCGGACACCTCGGCCTCGATGTCGAGCGGTTCGGTCGACATCGGGAGGACCCGGGCCCGCACGCCGAGCAGCCGTCGCACGTGGTCGAGCACGGCCACCGGGTCGCCGAGGACCTCCAGCAGTCCGGCGATGAGGAGGTTGCCCACCGCGTGCCCGGCCAGGGCGCCGCTCCCGCCGAACCGGTGGCCGAAGACGCGGGACCACAACTGCCCGTCCGGTCCGTCGGGAGCCAGCGCCTCCAGCGCCTTCCGCAGGTCTCCTGGCGGCAGCAGGCCCAGTTCCCTGCGGAGCCGGCCGGACGAGCCGCCATCGTCGGCGACGGTGACCACCGCGGTGACCCGGGGTGTCACCCCGCGCAACGCGGCCAGCGTGGCCTGGAGGCCGTGGCCCCCGCCGAGCGCGACCACTCGCGGTGGCCGGGGCCGACCGGCTCCGACGTCGTTCGTCCGTGCCTCGGGCACTGTCGTCATACTCTCGCAGGTCCTCGCTGACATGGGCCGAGCCGGCCGCGACCGGGCCCGGCCCTACCGGGTGGCGATGCCGCGAGGGCCCCGTGCCGTCGGGGCCTACTCGCGGCCGAGGTCCCGGTGTACCACGGTCACCGCCATGCCGTCCTCGGTGGCCAACCGGCCGGCCAGTTCCTCGGACAGCGCCACGCTGCGGTGCTTGCCCCCGGTGCACCCGACCGCCAGTGTCAGGTACCGCTTGCCCTCCCGCCGGTATCCGGCCCCGACCAGCCGCAACAGTTCGTGGTAGCGCTCCAGGAACTCCTCGGCCCCTTCCTGGCCCAGTACGTAGTTGCGCACGTCGGCGTCCTGCCCGGTGAACTCGCGCAGCTCCGGGATCCAGAACGGGTTGGGCAGGAACCGGACGTCCATCACGAGGTCGGCGTCCATCGGAAGCCCGTACTTGTAGCCGAAGGACAGCACGGTGACCCGGGTGTGGGTGCTGGCCTCGGTGCCGAAGGTGTCCTCAATCTTGGCCCGCAACTGGTGCACCGAGAGGGCGCTGGTGTCCAGGACCAGGTCGGCCTCGGCCCGCAGCCGGGCGAGCAGTGCCCGCTCGGCGGTGATGCCGTCCACCAGCCTCCCCTCACCCTGCATCGGGTGGCCGCGCCGCACCTGCTCGAAGCGGCGCACCAGCACCGCGTCCGTCGCCTCCAGGAACAACACCCTCGGCTTGTAACCGCTGGCGTCGAGGTCCTTGATGACCGAAGCGAGATCGTCGGTGAACGCCCTGCTCCTGACGTCCATGACCACCGCGACCCTGGTGATCACGGCGTTGGACCTGGCGCCCAGCTCCACCATCGTCACGATCAGCTCGGGCGGCAGGTTGTCGACCACGAACCACCCGAGGTCCTCCAGGCACTTGGCCGCGGTGCTGCGGCCCGCACCGGAGAGCCCGGTGACCACGGCCACCTCGATGCCGGTGCCCTCCACCCCGCCCTCGTCCACGGGTGTTGCCCTCACTTGGCTCCCCCTTCGTTCCGCTCCTGGGTGGGACGCTTCGTCCGCCCTTCCTGTTCCCCCGACAACGCGCGCCGCACCGCCTCCGCGGTGTGCCGGCCCACTCCCGGCACCTCGCTGATCTCCTCGACGCTCGCCGCCCGCAGCCGGCGCAGCGAGCCGAAGTGCTTCAGCAACGCGGTGCGCCTGGCCTGCCCCAGCCCCGGGACGTCGTCCAGCTCCGACCTGGTCATCCTCGACGACCGCTTCTGACGGTGGTAGGCGATGGCGAAGCGGTGGGCCTCGTCCCGGACCCGTTGCAACAGGTACAGGGCCTCACTGGTCCTCGGCAGGATGACCGGGTCCGGTTCGCCGGCCACCCACACCTCCTCCAGGCGCTTGGCCAGCCCGACGACGGCGACGTCGGTGATCCCGAGGTCGGCGAGCACGTCGGCGGCGGCGTTCGCCTGCGGGCCGGCACCGTCGACCACGAGCAGGTTCGGCGGGTACGCGAAGCGGCGGGGCCGGCCCGTCTCGGGGTCCACGCCGGCGGGGGTGCCGGTGCCCGTGCCGGCCTCGACGGGCGAAGCCCCACCGAGGGTCTCGGCGACCGCGTTCTCGGTGACCCGCCGTTCGTCGGGGTCCTGACGCTCGCCGTCGCTGCGGAAGCGGGCGAACCTGCGCCGGGTGACCTCCGCGATGGAGGCCACGTCCCCGCCCTCGGCCCCCTCCCGCACGGCGAACCGCCGGTAGTCCGACTTGCGGGGCACCCCGTCCTCGAAGACGACGAGCGAGGCCACGACATCGCTGCCCTGGACGTGGCTGACGTCGACGCACTCGATGCGCAGCGGGGCGCTGTCGAGCCCGAGCCCGTCCTGGAGTTCCTGGAGCGCCGCCGACCGGGCGGTCAGGTCACCCGCCCTGCGCAGCTTGTGCTGGGCGAACGCCTCCGCCGCGTTGCGGGCCACCGTCTCCATCAACGCCCGTTTGTCGCCACGCTGGGGGACCCGGAGGCGAACCCGCCCCCCGCGCAGCCCGCTCAGCCACTCGGTCACGGCCTCGGCGTCACCGGGCAGCTCGGGAACCAGCACCTCGCGGGGGACGGCCGCCGTGTCCGAGTCGGTGTCGGTCACCTCCACGAGGGTGGCCTGCTCCCCGTAGAACTGGCTGAGGAACCGCTCGACCAGGGCCGGGGTGTCGGTGGCCTCGACCTTGTCGATGACCCAGCCCCGCTGGCCCCGGACCCGCCCACCTCGGACGTGGAAGATCTGGACCGCCGCCTCCAGCTCGTCCTGGGCGAAGGCGATGACGTCGGCGTCCGTACCGTCGCCCAGGACGACGGCCTGCTTCTCCATCGCCCGTCGCAGCGCCCCCAGGTCGTCGCGCAGTCGCGCCGCGCGTTCGAACTCCAGGCTTTCGGCCGCCTCGCCCATCTCCCGTTCGAGGCGGCGGATCATGGTGTCGGTGCGGCCGCCGAGGAAGTCGCAGAAGTCCTCCACGATGTCCCGGTGCTCCTCGGGGGTGACCCGCCCCACGCACGGGGCGGAGCACTTGCCGATGTACCCCAGCAGGCAGGGACGCCCGATCTGCTGGTGCCGGCGCAGCACCCCGGCCGAGCAGGTCCGGGCGGGGAAGACCCGCAACAGCATGTCCAGCGTCTCCCGGATGGCCCAGGCGTGGGCGTACGGGCCGAAGTAGCGGACGCCCCTGCGACGCGGCCCCCGGTAGACGAGGAGCCGGGGCAGCTCCTCGTTCATGGTGACGGCGAGCACGGGGTACGACTTGTCGTCCCGGTAGCGGACGTTGAAGCGGGGATCGAACTCCTTGATCCAGGAGTACTCGAGCTGGAGCGCCTCCACCTCGGTGCTGACCACGGTCCACTCGACGGAACCCGCCGAGGTGACCATCTGGCGTGTCCGGGGGTGCAGGCCGCTGAGGTCGGCGAAGTAGGAGGACAGGCGGGAGCGCAGGCTCTTCGCCTTGCCCACGTAGATGACCCGGCCGTGCTCGTCGCGGAACTTGTAGACACCGGGCGCGTCCGGGATGGAACCCGGTTGAGGACGGTAGGTCGACGGATCGGCCATTCACCCAAGGTTACGGCCACCCTCCGACAACTCGGAACCGGCTGGTCGGTCCAGGACGGGGCTCCACCCGGTCAGGTCTCCGAACGCAGCACCGCGTCCCGCAGCCGCGCCAGCGCGTCGGGGGTCGCCGGCCGGGCGGGGTCCGCCAAGCTGGCGTGGGCGCTGCGCACGACCAGGTCGTGACGGACCGTGCTGGCGGTCGTGACGAACTCGACGGTGTCGGCGCCGCTGTTGGCCACCGCGACCGGCTCGCCGGAGAGCCGGGGGCCGACCAGGCGGCCCGGATCGGGGCGGCCGAGTTCATCGTCCAGCGCGCGTGCCGACTCCTCGTCGGGCATCACCACCTCGGCGAGGAGCACGTCGACCGGGGCACCGTCGACCTCGCCCCGGTACACCGTGCGGTCCAGGCGCTCGCAGGGGTTGCTGGAGAAGAACTCCCGCAGCCCGTCCGTGGCGTGCTCGCCGCAGTCGTTGTTGGTGGCGACGGCGATGACGTTGAACCGCTGCCCGTCGACCTGGGCGGACTCGCCGATCCGGACCGGGGCCCCGGCGTCCTCGTCGGAGGACCCGAACCAGGACAGGACCCCGGTGACCCCGCTGACCAGCCAGACGATGAAGGCGATGGCCACGACGGCCGGGATGAGGATGGCGGGAACCACCAGCAGTTCTGGTCGGACGAACCGGCGCAGGCCCGCCAGGGGGAGGTCCTTCTCCGCCTCCGCGACCGGGTCCTTCTCCTCCTCCTCGCGTTCGGGTTTCTCCCCCGGCCCCGCGCCCTCGGCCGGCTCCGACCGGGTCTCGGTGATCTGGGGCAGGTCATCGCGTCCCCGGCCGTCGAAGTCGTCGGGAGCGAGCTGGTGGTCCTGGGGCATGTCGAAGTGCAGGTGCAGCGAACGCAGGACCTCCCGCACGTCCTCGGCGTCCCACGCCCCGCGCCCGCCGGCCTGCCGGGCCACCGCCTTCGCGATGGCGGCGGAGTCGGCCACGCACACCGCGTAGTGCCCGAGGCGGCGCACCGACCGGGGTTGGCGGACACGGAGACCGGAACCGGCCACGCAGACCAGCCCGCGGACCGGCAGGGCC
>NZ_AGVX02000457.1 GCF_000239155.1 Actinoalloteichus spitiensis RMV-1378 | reverse complement strand
GGGGGGGTGGGCGGTGGGGTGCTCAGCGCGGTTGCCTGCTCAGTTCGGCCTCGACGGCCGCGTAGAGGGCCTTGATGTTGCCGGAACCGAAGGTCCGCGCTCCCGCCCGTTCGATCACCTCCAGGAAGAAGGTGCCTCGGGGGTGGGTGGACCGGGTGAAGATCTGGTACAGCTTCCCGCCCTGGTCCTCGTCGACGAGGATGTGCAGTTCGCCGAGTTCGGGGACGGAGTACCTGGTGAGTTCGATGCGGTCGGTCAACGCCTCGTAGTAGGCGGCTGGGGTGGTGAGGAACTCCACCCCCCGGTCGCGGAGCTGGCGGATCGAGTCGGTGATGTGGTCGGTGATGAAGGCGATGTGCTGGACGCCCGAACCGCCGTGGCGTTTGAGGAAGTCGTCGATCTGCCCGGGGTTGCGGGAGGTGTCGGGTTCGATGATCGTGAGCGTCACCGCGTTGGAGGTGCTCTGCACGACCTGGGAGTTCATCGACTGCGCGCCGACGACGATCTGCTCCTCGAAGGTCATGCGGAAGTCCAGGACGTCCTGGTAGAACCGCACGGTCGCGGCCAGCTGCCCGGGTTCGACGCACACCGCGAAGTGGTCCAACGCGTACAGCCCCGTCGCGGCGGGTGCCGCCTCCGCACGGGCCGGGACGTCGCCGCGTGGCACGAAGGTGTGGGTGACGTCGCCGAAGCCCATGATGGTGGCGACGACGCGGCCGCCGTCCTCGGCGGGTGCGGACACCGGTCGCGCTCCCCGGCGGACCGCCTCGTCGAAGGCGGCTCGGACGTCACGGACCCCGAGCGCGATGTCGGCCACCCCGTCGCCGTGGGCCCTGACGTAGGCGGCGGCCGGGTGGTCCTCGGTGACGGCCTCGGTGAAGACGAGGCTGATGTCACCGCCGCCGCCGACCACCACCGACCGGGCGGAGGCGTCCTCGGACGCGTCGAGCACCGCCAACCCGTACCGGTCGACGAGTTCCGCGGCGGCCTGGTGCGCGTCGCCGACGTGGAACACCACGTGGTCGAGGGACATGTCCTCGAAGGCGCCTTCTCGTTCTGTCGCCATTGCCATCCTCCAGCGGGATACCCGTGCGTGTGCGTCCGCTTTTGTATCCTTCTCCCTTATCGATCGGTTTTCCCCGCGTGATCGGCGCCGATAAGGATCTGATAAACACCGTTCCTAGCCTGAGGCGACTATGGCGGAACTCAGGCGGCACTGGGAACGGGGTGCCCGGGTCGACCACGACCCGGGCCGGTGGTGGCGGCGGGTCGCGACGGCCCTGGCCGAGAACGGCGACCGGGTGGCCGCGGTGCGCGGGGACCGCCAGCTGTCCTACTCCGACCTGGGGTCCCGGTCGGCCGCGCTGGCCCGCCGGCTGCGGGCGCTCGGGGTGGGGCCGGAACGGCCCGTTGCCGTGCTGGCCGAGGACGGGCTCGACGTGCTGGTCGCCTGCCTGGCGGTGGTCCGGGCCGGCGGGGTGTACCTGCCCCTCGACCCGAGGTGGCCCTCGGGTCGGCGGGCGGCGGTGGTCGCCGACGCGCGTCCGGTCGTGACCCTGACGTCCGCCTCCTCCCCCGGGGTCGACGGGCCCGTGCTCCGGGTCGACGAGGCCCTCGACGGCGGGAGCGGAGCCGAGCGGATCGGCGACGGCGACGGGGCGCCGTGGCCGGACCCCCACCCGGCGCTGGCCGCCTACCTCATGTACACGTCGGGGTCGACCGGCCGGCCCAAGGGAGTGCTGGTCCCGCACGGAGCCCTGGCCAACCGCATGGCGTGGTGGCAGGAGGCGTACCCGCTGGGGCCCCGGGACGTGCTGCTGGCCACGGCTTCCCCCGGGTTCGACATCGCGGTGTGGGAGTTGCTGGCCGGGCTCGTGGCCGGGGCGAGGCTGGTGGTCGCCGAACACCGGGTGCACGGCATCGTCCCCTACCTGCCGGAGCTGATGCGGGCCCACCAGGTCACCGTCGCGCACCTGGTGCCCTCGGTGCTGGACGAACTGCTCGCCGGCACCGACGAGGACGAGGCGCTGGGGCTGCGGCTGGCGGTGTGCGGCGGTGAACGCGTCCCGCCGTCGCTGCGCGACCGGCTGTTGGACCGGTCGGGCACCGTCCTCGTCCACGCCTACGGTCCGACCGAGACCACGATCACCGTGCTGCACGACGAGGCCGACCCCTCGGACGGGGCGTCCCGGGTGCCGCTGGGCCGGCCGATGCACAACTGTTCGGTGGCCGTCGTGGACTCCGAGGGCCGGCGGGTGCCGGTCGGGGTCCCCGGGGAGCTGGTGGTGGGTGGCCTTCCGCTCGCCAGGGGGTACCTGGGCGGGCCGGCGGAGACGGCGGCCCGGTTCCTGCCCGACTGGCTCGGTCTGGACCCGGCCGGTGGCGGTCGGGTGTACCGCACCGGGGACCGCGTCCGGTGGTTGGCCGACGGCAGGATCGAGTTCCTGGGGCGGGTGGACGCGGAGTTCAAGGTGCGCGGCCACCGGGTGGACCCGGCCGAGGTCGAGTCGCTGCTGCACCAGCACCCGGCGGTGTCCCGGGCGGCGGTCCGCCTGGTGGGCGGGCCCTCCGGTGACCGTGTCGTCGCCTACCTCCAGGGCGGTGCCGAGCCCGCCGCGTTGCGCGCGCACCTGGCCGACCGGCTCCCGGAGGCGGTCATCCCCACCCGGTGGGTGCGGTTGGACCGCTTCCCCCTCACCACCAACGGCAAGATCGACTACGCGGCGTTGCCCGAGACCTCGGCCCGCCCCACCGCCTCGGAAGGCGAGGAGGTCGGGGGCGACGCGCCGGCCGGCGAGGCGGCGACCGCGCTGGAGCGCGAGCTGGCCGGTGTGTGGGCCGAGCTGCTCGGTCTGCCCCGGGTCGGGATCCGCGACGACTTCCTCGCCCTCGGCGGGCACTCGCTGACCGCCACCAGGACCGTGGCGGCCGTGTGGCGCCGGTACGGGGTGCGGCTGTCGATGGCCGACGTGCTGCGCACCCGCACCGTCGCGGCGCTGGCCCGCCGGGTCGAGGAGGCGAGAACCCCCGACATCGAGGCCCGGACGGCGGACGACGGGGAGGATCCGGCGGCGTCCGTGGAGCCGACGGAGTTGCCGCTGTCCCCCGGCCAGGCGCGGATCCTGTTCGAGGAGGAGTTCCTCGGCGGCCCCGGCCTGTTCGGCGTCGCGGTGCCCACCCGGTGGCGGGGCACCGTCGACGAGGCGGCGCTGCGCTGGGCACTGGACGCGTTGACCCGCCGGCACCCCGTGCTGCGCTCCTCGCCCTCGCGCGACGGCGGACCGGCCCGGCTGCTGGTGAGCGACACCGCACCGGTGCCCTTCCACGTGGAGGACCTGCGCGGCCTCTCCCCGGAGCACCGGGACGCGCGCGTGGAGGCGGCCGGGGAGGAGGCGCTGGCCGAGCCGTTCGACCTGCACCGTCCCCCGCTGGTGCGGGCGCGGCTGCTGCGGTTGGGCGACGACGACGTCGTCTTCCTGCTGGTGCTGCACCACCTGGTCATCGACCGGTGGTCCATGCGGCTGGTCGCCGAGGAGCTGCGGGAGCTGTACGCCTCGGCCCTCGAGGACCGCGCACCACGCCTCGACCCGCCCACGGACCCGGCACGGGTGGCACCGGGGGCCGGCTCCGCCCGCGCGGAACGGGATCTGGAGTACTGGCGGGACCGCCTCGACGGGGTGACGCTCGACGTGGACCTCACCGTCGGACCCCGGCACCGGGTGGACGGCGGGCACCGGGCCGGCCGCGCGATCCGGGTGCTCCCGCCCGAACGGACCGAGGCGCTGCGCGCGCTGTGCGCCGCGCGCGGGGTGACGCCGTTCATGGTGCTGCTGGCCGCGTTCCAGGTGCTGGTCCACCGTTTCTCCGGGGCCGACGACGTGGTCGTGGCCGCGCCGGTGGCCGACCGGGGGCTGCCGGGCGCCGACACCGCCGTGACGATGTTGGTGAACACCCTGCCGCTGCGCGCCGACCTGCGCGGTGACCCCCGCTTCGCCGAGGTGCTGGACCAGTGCCGGGAGGCGGTGCCCGCCGCCCACGAACACCAGGCGGTGCCCGTCGAACGGCTGGCAAGCCTGCTGGGTCGCCGCCGGGACAGCGGGCACCACCCGTTGATGCGGTACATGGTGGTGTGGGAGGACTCCCTCGGTGTGCCCGTGGAGCTGCCCGGGGTGGTGGCGGAAGCGCTGCGCCCCCCGTCGCGGACCACCGCCTTCGACCTCACCCTGATCGCCAGGGCCGTGCCCGGCGGCGTCGACCTGGAGCTGGAGTTCAACCACGACGTGGTGGACGGGCCGGCTGCCGAGGTCCTCGCCGACGGCCTCACCGCCCTGCTCGGTGACGTCCTCGCCGACCCGGAGGTCCGGGTCAGCCAGCTCCGGCTGACCGCCACCGCCGTCCCACCGGGGGTCGCCGGCCCCGTCGAACCGCCGGCGGAGGGGGTGGTGGGGCTCGTCCGGGCGGCGGCCGCCCGCGCCCCGGGCGCGCCCGCTGTCCTCGACGGTGCCCGGGTGGTCGACTTCGCCGGGCTCGTCCGGCACGCCGAGGCCGTCGCGGCGCGGCTCGTCGCGGCGGGGGGGGGG
>NZ_AGVX02000458.1 GCF_000239155.1 Actinoalloteichus spitiensis RMV-1378 | reverse complement strand
GGGGAGAGGCGGAGGCAGGGCCTGCCGCTGGCCCCCCACCGCCCGCGCCCCCCACCCAGGACGCCACCCGGCCGGCGGGCACCGACTCCTCGCCCCTCCCGACGCCGGGAGCGCCGTCCGCCACCACCGGTCCGTCCGGGGCGCCCGGCCCCGGGGAGGAGGACTCCGGTCCGGCCCGGCCCCGCTGATCCCCCGGCCTCAGCTGGTGGCGGCCAGCGCGAACGGAAGCACCTGGGGGGCTCCGGCGCGGCGCAGCGACCTGCCGACGACCGCGAACGTCCAGCCGGTGTCCACCCGGTCGTCGACCAGCAGCAGTGGCCCGTTCGCCTCGGCCACCCGCCGGGCGAGCTCGTCGTCCAGGCTGAAGGCCTCCCACAGGCTGGCCAGTCGTTGCGCGCTGTTGGCTCGGCGCGCCGCCGGGCGGGTCATGGTCACCTCGCCGAGGAGGGGCAGCCGCCCGATCGTGGCGATGCGTTCGGCGGTCACCCGGCTCAGGGCGTCCCGGCGGGACGACCCCACGGCGACGACCCCGACCGGGCGGGTCGTCCAGCCCCAGCTCGCCAACACCTGGACGCACCCCCGCACGACGTCCTCGGGCAACTCGCTCGGCGCCGGCTCACCCTCGCGGAGCAGGTCCCGGAGCCGGCTTCCCCACCCGACGTCGGTGAGCCGGCCGAGGGCGCGACCGGGCTCGGTGCGTTCGCCCTCGGCGATGCGGCCGCTGACGTGGACGCCGAGCGAGCCCATCCCGGTGGGCCATTGGCGGCGGGGTTGGAAGCCGACGCCGGGGGTGTGCAGCTGGGACCGCGCGGCGGCCCGCTCGCCCTCGGAGACATCAGCCGACCAGTGCCGCCCGGTGCAGTTGTCGCACCGCCCGCACGGTGCGGCGTCCGGGTCGTCGAGCTGGCGGCGCAGGAACTCCATCCGGCAGCCGTCGTGGGCGAGGTAGTCCAGCATGGCGCGCTGCTCGGCGCGGCGCGCCTCGGCGATCCGGCCGTACCGTTCGGCGTCGTAGGTCCACTCGCGACCCGTGGACTCCCAGCCGCCCCGCACCCGGCGGACCGCCCCGTCGACGTCGAGGACTTTGAGGACCACGTCCAGGCGGCTCCGGTTGAGGTCCACCCGGGGTTCCAGTGCCGTGGTGGACACCGGCCCGCCCGCCTCGGCGAGGACGGACAGCAGGTGCCGCACCACGGGTTCCGGGGGGAAGGCGAGGGAGGCGAAGTACCGCCAGATGTCGGTGTCCTCACGTTGGGGGAGGAGCAGCACCTCGGCGCGTTCGACGCCTCGCCCGGCGCGGCCCACCTGCTGGTAGTAGGCGATGGGGGAGGCGGGGGCGCCCAGGTGGATGACGAAACCCAGGTCCGGTTTGTCGAAGCCCATGCCGAGCGCGGAGGTCGCGACCAGCGCCTTCACCCGGTTGGCCAGCAGGTCCGCCTCGGCGCGTTGCCGGTCCTCGGGGTCGGTGCGCCCCGAGTAGGCGCTGGCGGGGAAACCCCGCTCGCGCAGGAAGGTGGCGACGTCCTCGGCCGCCGACACCGTCAGCGTGTAGATGATGCCCGAGCCGGGGAGTCGGCCCAGGTTCTCGGCCAGCCAGCCCAGCCGGGTCTCGGCGTCGGGCAGGCGGAGCACGGACAGCCGCAGGCTCTCCCGGTCCAGCGGCCCGCGCAGCACGAGGGTCCGCTCGCGGCCGGTGTCCGCGCCCACGCCCAACTGCTCGGCCACGTCCCGCACCACCCGGTCGTTGGCCGTCGCCGTCGTCGCGAGGACCGGGACGTCCGGGTCCAGCCCCTCCAGCAGGGAGCGCAGCCGCCGGTAGTCGGGGCGGAAGTCGTGGCCCCAGTCGGAGACGCAGTGCGCCTCGTCCACGACGAGCAGCCCCGCGCTCTCGGCGAGCGAGGGCAGGACGGTGTCCCGGAAGTCCGGGTTGTTGAGCCGTTCCGGGCTGACCAGGAGGAGGTCGACCTCCCCGACGGCGACCGACTCCTGGATGTCCTCCCACTCGGTGGTGTTGGCCGAGTTGATCGTGGCGGCGCGGACACCGGCCCCCTCCGCCGCCGCCAACTGGTTGCGCATCAACGCGAGCAGCGGGGAGATGATGACGGTGGGACCCTCGCCGAGCTCCCGCAACAGGGCGGTCGCCAGAAAGTAGACGGCGGACTTGCCCCAGCCGGTGCGTTGCACGACCAGGACCCGGTGCCGGTCGACCACCAGTGACCTGATCGCCCGCCACTGGTCCTCCCGCAACCGCGCGTCGGGGCCCGCCAGGCTCCGCAGCCTGTCCTCGGCGATCTCCCGCAGCACCTCGTCGTCCACGTCCACCTCTTCCGTGCCTGGCGTTCCACCACCGGACGGCGCCCGACGGTGCCGGTGCGCCAGTGTCCTCCCCCGGACGCTCCGGCAGGGGCGCGGTGGGGGCCGGGTCCGGCGGGAGACGTGCGATGACTACTCTAGGTGTGGTGACCACCACGTTCGACCAGGTTGACGCGGGTTCCCCCGACTCCGAGGACCTGCGTGGGCGCGTTCTGGACGCCGCTCGCCGGGCGAGGACCGCCGCCACCGCCTTCGGGCCGCTGCCCCAGGCCCGCAAGGACGAGTTGTTGCTGACGATGGCCGACCGACTGCTCGCGGCATCGCCGAACCTGCTCGCGGCGAACGCCGAGGACGTCGAGCTGGGCACCCAGGCGGGGCTCCCGGCGGGGATCCTCGACCGGCTCGTCCTCACCGACCAGCGGGTTGGGGACATCGCGGCGGGCCTGCGGACGGTGGCGGCCCTGCCCGACCCCGTCGGCGAGGTGCTGCGGGGACGCACGTTGCCGAACGGGCTCGAACTGCGGCAGGTCCGGGTGCCGCTCGGCGTGGTCGGCATGGTCTACGAGGGCCGGCCCAACGTGACGGTGGACGCCTCCGGGTTGGCGCTGAAGTCCGGCAACGTGGTGCTGCTGCGGGGTTCCTCCTCGGCGGAGAACTCCAACCGCGCACTCGTCGGGGTGCTGCGGGACGTGCTGGAGGAGTTCGACCTGCCAGCGGACGCCGTCCAGCTGCTGCCCTGCCACGACCGGGCCACCGTCCGGCACCTCATCACCGCCCGGGGCCTGGTCGACGTCGTGATCCCCCGGGGTGGGGCCGGTCTCATCTCCGCCGTGGTCGAGCAGGCCACCGTGCCCACCCTCGAGACGGGGGTCGGGAACTGCCACGTCTACGTCGACGCCGCCGCCGACCTCGACCAGGCCATCCCGGTCGTGGTGAACTCGAAGGCCCGCCGGCCCAGCGTCTGCAACGCCGCCGAAACCCTGCTGGTCCACCGGGAGATCGCCGATCGTTTCCTGCCCGCCGTCGCCGTGGCGCTCCGCCAGGCCGGGGTGACCCTGCACGCCGACGAGGCGACCCGGGCACTGGTGCCCGACGCCGTGCCGGCCACCGATGAGGACTGGGACACCGAGTACCTCTCCCTGGACCTCGCGGTGCGCGTGGTCGACTCCCGGGACGAGGCGGTCCGGCACGTGGCCCGGCACGGCACCGGGCACACCGAGGCCATCGTCACCGACGACGTGCGGGCCGCCCGCGACTTCGTCGCCAGGATCGACGCGGCGGCGGTCGTGGTCAACGCTTCCACCGCGTTCACCGACGGCGGGGAGTACGGCATGGGTGCGGAGATCGGGATCTCCACCCAGAAGTTGCATGCGCGGGGGCCGATGGGCCTGCCCGAGCTGACGTCGACGAAGTGGGTCGTCTGGGGCGACGGGCACACCCGCCCGGCGTCCTGACCGGCGCCGGAGCTGTGGCGTTCGACACCACCGTGCTCGCCGAGAACGCCGCGCGGCGGCGGTAGGCTCGCCGTTCATGGCCGAAGGCAATGTCCACGATCCCGGTCGGCGTGCCCGGGGGCGCAGGGTCGGTGTGATGGGCGGCACGTTCGACCCGGTGCACCACGGTCACCTCGTCGCCGCCAGTGAGGTCGGGGCGCGGTTCGACCTCGACGAGGTGGTGTTCGTCCCGACCGGGCAGCCGTGGCAGAAGTCCGACGCGGAGGTCAGCCCGGCCGAGGACCGCTACCTGATGACCGTGATCGCGACCGCCTCCAACCCCCGGTTCTCGGTGAGCCGGGTGGACATCGACCGGCAGGGCCCCACCTACACGGCCGATACCCTGGGCGATCTGCACCGGGCGTATCCCGAGGACGAACTGTTCTTCATCACGGGAGCCGACGCGCTGGAGCAGATCCTGTCCTGGCACCGGGTCGACGAGCTGTTCGAGCTGGCGCACTTCGTGGGTGTCACGCGACCGGGCTACCGGCTGGCCGACCACCACCTGCCCCGGGGTTCGGTGACGCTGGTCGAGGTGCCGGCGATGTCGATCTCCTCCACCGGCTGCCGGGACCGGGTCGCCGCCGGGCTGCCCGTCTGGTACCTGGTGCCCGACGGGGTCGTGCAGTACATCTCCAAGCGGGGCCTCTACCGGCGCGCCGCGGCTGGTGCCCGGCCCGTGCCGTAGCGACCGCCTCAGCGTGCGGTGGGGCAAACGCCGTCGGTTGCCACCGACGTCGGCCGGTAGGCTCCGGGAATCGCGTGGACGCGTCCCGCCCGCGCCGGAAGGAGAACCGTGGTAGCAACCGACGAGGCCCGCGAACTGGCGCTGCTCGCCGCGCACGCGGCCGCCGACAAGAAGGCGAACGACGTCGTCGTGCTCGACGTGTCCGAGCAGCTCGTCATCACCGACTGTTTCGTGATCGCCTCGGCTCCCAACGAACGCCAGGTCGAGGCGATCGTCGACAACGTCGAGGAGAAGCTGCGCGAGCACGGCGTGAAGCCGGTGCGGCGGGAGGGCGCTCGGGAGGGCAGGTGGGTGCTGCTGGACTTCGTGGACGTGGTCGTCCACGTGCAGCACTCCGAGGAACGGGCGTTCTACGCCCTCGAGCGGCTGTGGAAGGACTGCCCCCGGGTCCCCTTCCACGACCCGGAGGGCGGCGAGCCGGCGGAGACGACCGGGAGCGACCCGGCATGACCGCGGGCCTGGGGCGACTCGTCCTGTGGAGACACGGGCAGACCTCCTACAACGTCGCCCACCGGTTCCAGGGTCAGCTCGACATCGAGCTGACCCCCACCGGGCGGGAGCAGGCCCGCCGCGCCGCGCCGGTGCTGGCGGGCTTCGCGCCGGCGGTGTTCGTCTCCTCCGACCTGCGGAGGGCCAGCGAGACGGCCTCGGCCCTCAGCACCGTCACCGGGGCCGAGGCGCGGTTGGACAAGCGGTTGCGGGAGACCCACTGCGGGCAGTGGCAGGGGCTGACCCACGACGAGGTGGAAGCGGGCTGGCCGGGAGGGCTGCGGGAGTGGCGGGCCGTCTCCACGGTCGCGCCTCCTGGCGGGGAGAGCAGGGTCGAGGTCGCCCACCGGGCCTCCCAGGTGGTGGACGAGGTCGACCGCGAACTGGGCGGCTCCGGATCCGAAGCCGCGACCGCGCTGTTCTGCGCGCACGGGGGGCTCATCGTCGGGCTGACGGCGCGGCTGCTCGGCCTGCCCGTCGGGCAGTGGGGGGCGTTGGCCGCCGTCGCGAACTGCAACTGGGTGGTGTTGGAGCGTTCCACCGCCACGGGGTGGCGCTTGCGCGCCTACAACGCCGGGCCCACCTGAGGCCAGGAGTGCCGCCGGGTTCGGTGGGCACCTCCCCCGGCGGCCCGTAGGGTGGTGTGCCATGCCCGTCGCGATCGTCACGGACTCCACCGCCTACCTGCCGGAGGGCGCGGCGGAGCGCCACGACATCCACCGCGTCCCGCTGCACGTGGTGGTGGACGGTGTGGGAACGCTGGACGGAGCGGGTTCGGACGGTCCCGGGGTCGCCGACGCGCTGCGCCGCCACCGCAGGGTCACCACGTCCCGACCGTCCCCTGCCGAGTTCGCCTCGACGTTCCGCGCCCTGCTGGAAGGCGGGGCGTCGTCGGTGCTGTCGGTCCAGCTCTCCCGTGAGCTCTCGGGGACGTGGGAAGCGGCTCGCAGCGCCGCCGACCAGGTCGCGCCCGACCGCATCCGGGTGGTGGACTCCCGGTCCACGGCGATGGGCATGGGATTCGGGGTGCTCGCCGCCGCCGCCGCGTCGGCCCGGGGCGCCGACCTGGACGAGGTCGCGTCGGTGGCGGAGACGACGGCGACCAGGACACGCACCGTGTTCTGCCTGGACACCCTGGAACACCTGCGGCGCGGCGGCCGCCTCGGACCCGCGACCGCCTTCCTGGGCACGGCCCTGGCGATCCGGCCGCTGCTGCACGTCGACGACGGCCGGATCGTTCCGCTGGAGAAGGTGCGCACCACGCGACGGGCGATGACCCGCCTGGTCGAGCTGGTCGCGCGGAGTTCCGGCTCCGGGCCGGTCGCGGTGGCGGTCCACCACCTGGACGCCCCGGAGCGGGCGGTGGAGCTGGCCGGACTGATCGAGGAACGCGTGCCCGGGTGCGACGGCTGCCTGGTGTCGGAGCTCGGTGCCGCGCTCGGGGCGCACACCGGCCCCGGCGCGCTGGGCGCCGTGGTCCTGCCGGGAGGGCTGCCCGCCGGGGCGTGAGGGCCGGCGCCGGCTGAGCGATCCGCTCGGGTGCGCTTCACGGCTCCGGCCGGACGATGACGTCGCGGGCCTCGGCGGACGACGCCGGAGTCCGGCCGTCCCTGATCGCCGGGGCCGCGAGCACCCAGGCTCCCACCAGCGCGATCGCCCCGACGACGGGGATCGCGGCTGGACCCAGCCGGTCGAGGACGAGACCGCCGACAGCTCCCCCCGACGGCGCCCCGTGCCGCACAGGAAGATGGCGGCGACCATGCGCAGCGCCGCTGGCCGACGAAGAGGGGGCCAGCCAGCGACCGGGCACGGAGCCCTGCCGCCGGCAGGGTCGGCGGGAGCCGCGCCC
>NZ_AGVX02000459.1 GCF_000239155.1 Actinoalloteichus spitiensis RMV-1378 | reverse complement strand
GGCGGCCGGCCGTGGTGCGGCAGCCGGGCAGCGGGAGGGGCGCCGTGCGGCCGCTGTTGCCGACCGCCTGGACGCTGTCCGTCCTGTGGGGGCTCGTGGGTTTCCTGCTGTGCCTGGTCTCGGCACCACTGCTCGCCGACGCGTTGGGCAGCCCGGAGGCCACCGGGGTGATCCGCCTGATGTCGGTGAACCTCGTGCTGGACGGGTTCGCCGCCGTGCCGGGGGCGTTGCTGACCAGGGAACTGGCCCAGGCGAGGCGGTTGGTCGCCGATGTCTCCGGGATGGCGTTGAACCTGGCGGTGACCGGGGTGCTCGCCGTCCTCGGCGCGGGAGCCTGGTCCCTCGCGGGCGGGAACATCGCGGGAACGGCGCTGGTGGTGGTGCTGTTGGTGGTGCTCGCCGGGATCCGGCCGAGTTTCGGCCTCCACCGGGCGCACGCGGCCACGATCACCCGGTGCGGTGCGGCGATGCTGGGTTCCTCGACCGTCCTGGTGCTGGCGCAGGCCACCCCGCAGCTGGTCACCGGGTCGCTGCTCGGGGCGAGCGCCCTCGGCCTGCTCTACCTCGCCTCCAACGTGGCCAACTGGCCGGCCGCCATCGTCACCGGCACGGTCGAGCGGGTGGCGCTCGCGACGTTCTCCCGGGTCCGGGAACGGGGTGGGGACCTCTCCCGCGCTGTCTCGGGGGTCTTCGGGCTGGTCGGGGTCGTCGTCCTGCCCGGAGGGGTCGGACTCGCGGTGCTCGCCGAACCCCTCGTCCTGGTCCTCTACGGTCCGGAGTGGTCACCGGCGGCCACCGCGCTGTCCGGTCTCGCGGTCGCCGCCGTCGCCCGCGTCGTCTCGGAACTCGTGTTCAACCTCATGGTGGCCACGGGCGCCCTGGCGTCCTCCGTCGGTGTGCAACTGGCCTGGCTCCTCGCGCTCGTACCGGTCAGCTGTGCCGGCGCGTGGTGGTGGGGGTTGGCGGGCGTCGCCTGGGCGCAGGCGCTCGTCGCCGCGACCGTCGCGTTGCCGTTGCAGGTGTGGGGGGCGCACCGGGCGGGGGTCCGGGTACGGGAACTGGCCCGGGGGGTGGGGCCGGCGGTCGTTCTCGGCCTGCTCAGTCCGG
>NZ_AGVX02000460.1 GCF_000239155.1 Actinoalloteichus spitiensis RMV-1378 | reverse complement strand
ACGGCGCCCCTCCCGCTGCCCGGCTGCCGCACCACGGCGGCCGCCGCTCCGAGGTCGTTGACCGCGAGCAACAGGTTCTGGACGACCAGGGCCGCCGCGTACGCGCCGAACTCGTCCGGCGCCAACAGCCTGGCCAAGGCGATGCCCATCGCGAAGGTCCCCACCCTGGACAGCAGGGTGTTGGCCAGGCTCAGGCCCAGACCACGGCGCACCCGCGCCCCCAGGCCACCACCACCGTCGCCCTGCTCGCCGGGGTGCCCAGCCGCTCCGGGCGGTGCGGTGGACGTCGGAGGGCCGGCGGAACCGCTCCGGTCGGCCCCGCCGGGCGCCTCCCCCCGTTCCAGGCCCCTCATCGCGGATCCCCCGGTAACGGCGGTCGGCGACCGTCCCCGGATGCCCCGGGAACCGCGTCGCCGGGTGCCGCCCGGGATCAGCGGGTTCTCC
>NZ_AGVX02000461.1 GCF_000239155.1 Actinoalloteichus spitiensis RMV-1378 | reverse complement strand
CTGTCGCGTTCGGGGGCCGCGTCTTGGCCTCGCCAGATCCGTGTCAGGTCCGAGCTGCTCAGTGTGTTGCTGTTTTCAACGCCCGGGAACGCTACCAGGCGGAAATCCTCGCCCCCACAGGGGGTCCGGCTCTCCGACCGACTTCGTTCCACGGCCCGCACGCCGTGGCGCACCGACCGTTCTTCAGGTGTCAACCCCGCGCCAGGCACGCGTCGAACCCGCCACGAGGGTCCTGGTTCGTCACGCACAAGCGAGATCCCGGCTTTCGCCGCTGATCTTCACTGGGGGGGAGCAACGACTCTAGCCGGTCCGGATTCGCGGTGTCAAGTCCCGACGTCCGCTCGTCCCGTCTCGTTGTTCCGGGAAGGAACTCTAGCACCCGCCGTGCCGCCCCGCTGATCACCCTCTCCCACCGGCGTGGCGCGTGGTCACCGACGGCGGCTCGGTGGGTGCCCGTGGCCGCCGGGCACCCACCGTTCCCCGCTCGTCAGGCCGGTACCGGCGCGGGTGCGGGCGGACCGACGTACCGCGCGGCCGGCCGGATGATGCTGGGCTCCTCGGCCTGCTCCAGCAGGTTCGCGCACCAGCCGATGACCCGGCTCGTCGCGAACGTCGGGGTGAACATCGCCCGGGGCAGGCCGCACAGCTCCATGACCACTCCCGCGTAGAACTCGACGTTGGCGTGGAGCCGGCGCTCCGGCTTCAGCTCCGCGAGGAGCTCCACGACCCGGGTCTCCACCCGCGCGGCGAAGTGCGCGAGGTCGCCACCCAGTTCCAGCGCGGTCCGCCGCAGCATCACCGCCCGAGGATCGGCCGTCCGGTACACGGGGTGCCCGAAACCCATGATCCGGTCGCCCGCCTGGACACGGCCCCGAACCCAACCGTCGATCCGGTCCGGCGAGCCGATCTCGTCGAGCGCGTCCAAGGCACGGTCCGGCGCGCCACCGTGCAACGGGCCGGAGAAGGCCCCGACGGCCGCGACCACCGCCGCCACGAGATCAGCCCCCGTGGAGGCCACCACCCGACCGGTGAAGGTCGACGCGTTGAACCCGTGGTCCACCGTCGACACCAGGTAGCGGTTGATCGCCGCGACCTTGTCCTCCGCCGGCACCTCCCCGGTCACCTGGTGCAGCCAGCTCGCCGCGGCGGAGAGGTCCTGGCGCGGCTCCAGCGGTTCGAGCCCCGCCCCGAGGCGGTACAACGCGGCCAGGATGGTCGGCGTCACGGCAGCCACCCAGAGCGCGTCCGCCCGCCGCCGCTCCCGACCCGAATCCCACAGCGGCCGCACCCCCCGGACCGCTCCCGCGAGGGACAGGGCGGCCCGCAGCCCGGCGAGCAGATCACCCCGGCTGGACCGGGCGATGGCGGGCAGCACGGCGAGCACTTCCCCCGGGAGCCGCCGGAGCGGCGCCACCTCCTCGACGAACGCCGCGCGCTCCGCGGCGTCGGGCAGCCTCCCCTCCACGAACAGGAACCACACGTCCTCCAGGCTCCTCGTCTCGGCCAGCTCGACGGCCGAGTACTCGCGGTAGTGGTAGAAGCCCTCCTCGCCCCGGACGTCCCCGAGCGTGGTCGACGTGACGACGACCCCGCGCAGGCCTGGCGGCACCTCGCTGGGCCTGATGGTGTCTCGCGGCGAGTTGGTCGTTGATCCGGACATCGGCACCTCCTTGTGTGCCCGCCACTGTCAGCAGACGTCGCGATATCGTCAACGTTGATTCAGTCAATGTTGACGATAGGAGGTCCGAGGTGACCGGACGGACCGGGCACGACGCGAACGAAGCAGGTCAGGATGGTGTGCGACATCACCTGACCACCGCGCAGGTGGCGGACCGGCTCGGCGTCCGGCAGGAGACCGTGTACGCCTACGTCAGCCGGGGGCTGCTCACGAGCCACCGGGAACCGGGACGCCGGGGCAGCAGGTTCAGCGTCGCCGAGGTGGAGGCGCTCGCCGGCGCGGGCCGCGAACGGCGCACCAGCACCGGCGTCCTGGAACGCATCCGCACCGAGATCACCCTGCTCGCCGACGACCGGCTGTACTACCGGGGCAGGGACGCCGTCGACCTCGCCGCCTCGTGTTCGGCCGAACAGGTCGCCAGGTTGTTGTGGACGGGGAACCTGGCCGACCACCGCCCCTTCGCCGCCCCCGACGACCTGGTGCGCTCCGCGAGGCGGACGGACCGGACACTGCCCCCCACCGCCCGGCTGACGGACCGGATCCGGGTGCTGCTGACGACCGCCGCCCTCGCCGACCCCCTCCGCTTCGACCTCGACGAGGGCTCGGTGACCAACCGGACCGAGACCCTGATCGGTGTGCTGGTGCGTGCCCTGCCCCTGGTGCCTGGAGCGAAGGAGTCCCACTCGGCCGCGCTGGCCGACCAGCTCTGGCCCCGGCTCACGGCCGAGGACCCCACCGAGGAGGCGGTCGACCACCTGCGCGCCGCGCTCGTCCTGCTGGCCGACCACGATCTCGCCGCATCGACGCTGGCCGCTCGCCTGGCCGCCAGCACCCGGGGCCCCCTCTACTCGGTCGTCTCCGCCGGGCTGGGGGCCGTCGAGGGGACCGCGCACGGCGCGGCCAGCGGAGTCGCGTACCGGTTCCTCCGGGAGGCCCTCGACGACACCCTCGGCGCGCTCGCCGACCGGCTGCGGACGGAGTCGGCCCTGCCCGGTTTCGGGCACCGCGTCTACACCGGCCGGGACCCCCGCGCGGAGGCCCTGTTGGGCCGGCTCCGGAGGTCGGCGGAGGGTTCGCCGCGTCTCGCGCAGGCCGTCGACGTGGTGGACACCATCGCCGACCGGCTGCGGGACCGGCCACGCGGGTTCCCCAACATCGACCTGGCGTTGGCGGCGATGCAGCACGGGTACCGGATGCGGGCCGACGCGGGCGAGGCGGTGTTCGCGGTCGCCCGGATCGCGGGGTGGGTCGCGCACGCGTTGGAGGAGTACCGGGAACCCGGGGTCCGGTTCCGGCCCGCCGGCGTGTACGTCGGTCCGCCGCCCACCCCGAACGCGCCCACCGACCACCGGTAGGCGCGTGGCCGGGGGCCCCGGCCCGGGAGCTCCCCGGCCCTGCCCCGTCGTGCCTGGTCGCGGCCTTGCCGCCCCGGTGGACCCCGCTCGCGCCGGCGCCGCTGCCGGCCCAGCCCCTCCAGCGTTCACGCCGCCGGCCCGTACCTGGAAAAAGACCCCCGACGCGGAAGTGCTGCTCCGTTCCAGCGATGTCCGGGCAGGTGTCGGATCTGGGCGTGCCGGTCCGGTTCCACTGTCCCTGCCCGACGCGCGTCGGGCCGCTCCCGGTAACCGGGAGACGCGTTCGTCAGGTCAGGAGGAACAGATGCGTACTCGTGTCACGCTGGTGGCCGCCGTGGTCGCCGCCCTGCTCGGCGGCACGACGGTGGCGGCGGCGGCCGTTCCCGCCGAGAACACGACCACCGCCGTCGCCCCGACGCAGATGCGGTGCGGCGACAACTTCACGGACACCCGGCTGGGGACCACCGTCATGCGCGACCTCACCTACTACAACTGCGGCACCACCACGGTGTGGCGCAAGGCGACCGGCTACCCGCCGGCGAGCTGCCGGCAGATCG
>NZ_AGVX02000462.1 GCF_000239155.1 Actinoalloteichus spitiensis RMV-1378 | reverse complement strand
GCCACCCAGCAGCTGCCCCCCGTCGGTGGTCGCCGCCGCCGCGTCGGCCCACCCGCCCCGCCCGGGGCGAGGGGACCCCGCGTCCCGGCACCGGCCCCACCCGACGAGCTCGACCAGCCCACCGAGCTCATCCCCCCGCTCGCCGGCGCGACCGGCGGGCAGGAGACCGGCGCCGAGCAGCACGGGGCGACGTCCGACGAGCACCCGGACCGGCGTTCCCCCGACCACGACGGCGAACCGGACGTCGAACCGGAGGTGGACGGCAGCGAAGCCGTGGACAACCGGAAGGCACCACCCCGGCGGGAGAGCGCCGGCCGGGTCGTCGCCCGCTCCGTCGGCGAACTGATGCTCACCGCCGGCATGGTCGTCCTGCTGTTCGTCGTCTACGAGGTCTTCGTCACCGACTGGTTCGCGGCGCGGAACCGCGCGCAGGCCGAGGTGGAGTTGCAGGAGCGCTGGGCCGCGGGGGAGAACGAACGCGGCGAGGCGGTGCCCGTCCTCGAAGGTGACACCTTCGCGCAACTGTTCATCCCGTCGTTCGGGCCGGACTACCACATGCCGATCGTCGAGGGCACCTCCGACAGCCACCTCCAGATCGGAGTCGGGCACTACGTCAACACCGCCATGCCAGGAGAGGTCGGCAACTTCTCCATCGCCGGACACCGGGACGGCTGGGGTTCCCCCTTCAACAACCTCGACCGGCTGCGCAGCTGCGACTCCCTCGTCGTCGAGGACCGGGACAACTGGTACGTCTACCGGGTGCTCCCGATGGAGGACGAGCTCGCGGACTGGGAGGCCACCCGCGCGGAGCGCCCGGAGTGCGTCGACGTGCCCTCGCTCCTCCAGCAGGACGTGGAAGGCGGCGGCATCTACGGCGGCGTGGTGGGCCGGCACATCGTCGACCCCAGTCAGGGTGAGGTCATCCTCCCGGTGCCCAGCAACAGGGAAGCGGACATCACCGTCCCCGAGGCACGGCCGCTCATCACCCTGACCACCTGTCACCCGAGGTACTCCGACCGGCAGCGGATGATCATCCACGGACTGTTGACCGCGCAGTACCCCAAGGAAGGCGAGGGCGCCGGCCCTCCGCCCGAGCTGTCCCAGTCCTAGGAGGCATCGGTGTACGGCTGGATCTGGCGGCACCTGCCCGGGCCCTTCGCGGTCCGGCTGGTGTTGGCACTCGTGCTCGTGGCGGGTGTCTCCGCGCTGCTGCTCTTCGTCGTGTTCCCGTGGGTCGAGCCCCAACTGCCGTGGAACAACGTCGACGTCCCCGCGGACGGCAACACGGTCGGTTGAGCCGTGCCGGACGGTCGCCGGCTGGGCTAGCCTGTCCCCGTGCGCGTTCTCGTCGTCGACAACTACGACAGCTTCGTCTACAACCTCGTCCAGTACCTGGCGCAACTCGACGTCGACTGCGTCGTGCGCCGGAACGACGAGGTCGAGTGGGCGGAGCTCACGCGCGTGGACGGGGTGCTGCTCAGCCCCGGCCCCGGCACCCCCGAACGGGCCGGTGCCAGCATGGAGGTGGTCCGCCGCGCGGCGGACGCCCGGCTCCCGCTGCTCGGCGTCTGCCTCGGCCACCAGGCCATCGGCGCGGTGTGGGGCGCCGTCATCGAACGCGCTCCGGAACTGCTGCACGGCAAGACGAGCGAGGTGCACCACGAGGGCCTCGGTGTGCTCGCCGGCCTCCCCCGGCCCTTCACCGCGACCCGCTACCATTCCCTGACCGTCAGGCCGAGCACCGTGCCGGCCGAGTTCGAGGTCACCGGACGCACCGCGAGCGGCGTCGTCATGGCCATGCGCCACCGCGAGCTCCCCGTGGAAGGTGTCCAGTTCCACCCCGAGTCGGTGCTCACCGACGGCGGCCACCGGATGCTCGCGAACTGGCTCCGCCACTGCGGCCACCAGGTGCCGGAGGGCACGGTGCTCGACCTCGAACAGGGGATGCGCGCGGTCGCCCTCGCCGCCCGCACGTAGGCGCGTCCCGCCGCCCCAGCCCACCGCGAGGCCGGTGCGCCTCCCGTCCGCGACGGGTGGAGTCCGGCGGCGCACCGCCGACGTCGCGAGGACCAGCCCGCCCCGTGTCGGGGCGCCCCGCCGGCCGATCACCCCGGAGGGGGGTCCGGAGCGGGTTCGTCCTCCGGTCGCGGTCGAGGAACGGCCGCCGCCCTGCGCTGTCGGATCGTGGTGGCGATGGAGAACCTGATCGCGTCCGCCAGTTCGCGCGCCGCGCTCGGCGTCAGGCCCACCCGGCTCCCGGCGGGCGAGGTGAGCCGTACCTGCACCGCGTCCGCCTCCACGGTGAACAGCTCCTCAGCGCCCCAGGCGTCCCAGCAGGTCACGTCGGCGTGAAAGCGACCGTCGTACTCGACCATCCCAGACACCTCCCACCTCCTCGGCACCCACGGCACCTCGTGCCGGCGGATCCAGCGTCACCGCCGAGGCTGATGAACGCAACGTGGAGGCAGCCGGGGAAAGCCGCCCGGCCGGGGGAGGGAGCGGGGAGGGCGAACAACGCGAACGGTGCAGGGCTCTCGCGGTCGGTGACGACATCGGATCCCGGCGCCCGTGCGCCGTGAACGGAACCGGTCGCGCCACGAGCCCTCGACCCGGTTGTGGCCCACCGGTCAGGGCTCCGCCACCGCCCGGGGTCGGCCGAACTGGGCAGCACCGCCCATGTCACCCGGTGGTGGGTCATCCGGTCGCCCGAGGGCGCCCCGGCTCAGCGGACCCCACGCAGGCTCGCCCGCCAGGCGGTGCGCAGCGGGTGGGTGTCGTAGACGATCCGCAGTTCGGCGATCGACCAGTCCTCGGCGAACGTCAGCACGTCCACGCAGTCGAAGGAGGTGGGTTGGCCGTCCGGAAGCCGCCAGTCGTACCGGAAACGCACCGCCGCCCGGCGCATGTCGGCGACCGACACGAACACGTCCAACGGGGTCACCGCCGACCGCTGCGTCGCGGCCGCGAGTTCGGGGTAGAACTCCCGGGCGGGGATGCGGCCGGTCATCGGCGAGCTGACCACGCCATCGTCCGAGAACAGCGCAAGCACGCCGGTCACGTCTCCGGCCGCCAACCGGCTCAGGTAACGGTCCGTCGTGCCCCGCACGTGGTCCTGGGCGGAGCTGTCCATGACCACCAGCGTACGGGACCGGCAGGCTCCGCACGGAAGGCCGACGGCCCCGCCCGGCGGTCTCAGCCCGACGGGAACACGCTGAACGAACCCACCTGGACCTGGACGCTCTGGTTCCGGCCGAGGGTCGCTCCCGGGGACGGGGACTGGCTGACGATCTGGCCGTCCTGCTCCAGGTTGTCCACCGGAACCTCGGTCTGCTCCAGGGAACCCGTCCAGCCGTCCGACTCCAACGCCTCCTGGGCCTCGTCCACCGTCATGCCGGCCAGGTCCGTCATCGTGAGCTGGTCGCCCTCGGACACGTCGAGCGTGATCGTCGCCCCCGGGTCGACCTTCGACCCCGAATCGGGAGACTGGGCCACCACCTCGCCCGCCGGCTGGCTGCCGCTGACGTTCCGCCGCGACACCTCGAAACCGAGGCTGTTCAACAGGCTCTCCGCCGAGTCGAACTGCTGCCCGACGACCGAGGGCACGGTCGACTGCTCCCGTTCCCGACCCAAGGTGATGGACACCGACGTCCCCACCGGGACGGGACCGGAACCCGCGGCGGGCGTCTGCGCGACCACCCGGTCCACCAGGTTCGGGTCCGAGGTCGGCTCATAGCTGTAGGCCGGGTCGAGGTCCAGGCCGTGCTCCTCCAGCCGCCGTTTGGCTTCGTCCGAGGTCAGGCCGCTGAGTTCGGGGACCTCGACGCTGTCGGGACCGGTGCTCACCCAGTAGGCGACCGTGTCGCCCTCCCGCACCTCCGAGCCGAGATCCGGTTCGGAGCGGATCACCATCCCCTCCTCGACCTCGTCGGACGCCTCCTCGTGCTCCTCACCGACGAGCCCGAGCTCCTCCAGCTCCGCAGCCGCCTCCTCGGCCGTGAGACCCACGAGGTCGGGAACACTCACCACGGCCGGTTCGTCGACCCCCGGGGCGGGGTCCGAGGGCTGCTGGTCGCCGAGCAGGCCACTCGCCCACCACGCGCCGAGGCCCAACACCACCACGCACAGCACCGTCACGAGCGCCGCGGTCCAGCCCTTGCGCCGCCGCCGGCGGCGCTCCTCCTCCTCGGCGAGCTCGTCGTAGTCGTCGTCCTCGTCCGACCGGTGCCGCCCACCCTCCGCGCCCTCGTCGGCGCCCATCATGGAGGTGCGTTCCTCGTCGGTCATCACCATCGGGGCGGAGGGACGCTGACCAGAGAGCACCCGGACCAGGTCGGTGCGCATCTCGGCGGCGGACTGGTACCGGTTCGCCGGGTTCTTGCTCATCGCCTTGAGGACGATGGCGTCCAGGGCGGCGGAAACCCGCGAGTTCACCTCGGAGGGCCGCCTCGGGTCCTCCCGCACGTGCTGGTAGGCCACCGCGACCGGCGAGTCGCCGGTGAACGGGGGCTCGCCGGTGAGCAGCTCGAAGAGAACGCAGCCGGCCGCGTACACGTCGCTGCGGGCGTCGACCGCCTCGCCCCGCGCCTGCTCCGGCGAGAGGTACTGGGCGGTGCCGATCACCGCGGCCGTCTGGGTGACCGCCGCCTGGCCGTCGTGCAGCGCCCGGGCGATACCGAAGTCCATCACCTTGACCGCGCCGGACTTCGTGATCATGATGTTCGCCGGCTTGACGTCACGGTGGATGATGCCGTGCCGGTGGCTGAAGTCGAGCGCCGCGCAGGCGTCCGCCATGACCTCCATGGCCCGGCGGTTGGACAGCGGTCCGTCGCCCTTGACCATGTCCCGCAGGGTCCGGCCGTCGACGTACTCCATCACGATGTAGGGGAGCGGACCGTACTCGGTCTCGGTCTCCCCGGTGTCGTACACCGCCACGATCGCGGGGTGGTTGAGCGCCGCCGCGTTCTGCGCCTCCCGGCGGAAACGGAGCTGGAACGTCGGGTCCCTGGCCAGGTCGGCACGCAGCACCTTCACGGCCACGTCCCTGCTGAGGCGGACGTCCCGGCCCTGGTGGACCTCGGACATGCCTCCGTAACCGAGCGTTCCGCCCAGTTCGTAGCGGTTGGAGAGCAGGCGCTGCGTGCTCATTACTACGTCGTCCCGATCCTCGTCAACGGTCGTCTCATGATGCCTGCCCGACGGCCGGCGCCGAACCCCTGCCGCTCCTCGGGAGTGGCGGGCCGGCTGGCGCGGACCCGACCGCGTGGGGCGTGCCCCGCCCCTACTCCTGCGTGCACCACACCTCGACCTCGGTTCCGACCGGCACCTCGCCCTGGGCCGGAACAACCAGGTCGACCAAACAGTGTGCCGGGTCCTTCGGCGTACCCTCGTCCTCCTCCGTGCGCAGACGAGGTTCAAGCCCCTGTTCACGGAGCGCGTCGGCCACCACGTCGGCTGACCTCCCGAGCAACTCGCGGGAGTCGACCATCACCACCGGCGTCCGTTCCGGCGAACCATCGCCGGCGGGACCGTCGGTGGGGCGGGTGTCACCCGGGTACCGCTGTTGACCGGGAACCTCACTGAACTCCTCTTCCGTGTCCGTCCTCTCCCCCGGCGTGTCGTGGGATGTCGGCTCCTGATTCTGCCCGAGGATGCGGGTCACGCCCCACACCGATACCGCGACCGCGGCCACGAGCAGGAGCACCACCGTCACCCACAGTGCCGTCCGCCCCCCGCCTGGGGGAGGGGTGCCGTGGCCCGGCCCCGGATAGGCGGCCTGATGACCGGCGCCGATCGGTGGTAGCGGACCCCCGGTCACGACACCGGCTGGTTGCGGCGGCATCCCGGCCGGGACGCTCGGTACCGGGCCGGTCGTGGCCACCCTCGGAACCCCGAGCTGCGGAGCCAGTCCTGACGGCGGCGGCA
This sequence comes from Actinoalloteichus spitiensis RMV-1378, assembly GCF_000239155.1. Lineage (GTDB taxonomy): Bacteria > Actinomycetota > Actinomycetes > Mycobacteriales > Pseudonocardiaceae > Actinoalloteichus_B > Actinoalloteichus_B spitiensis. Next base: position 15 of record NZ_AGVX02000462.1, on the reverse strand, counting down.
GTGGCCGGCCAGCCC
>NZ_AGVX02000463.1 GCF_000239155.1 Actinoalloteichus spitiensis RMV-1378 | reverse complement strand
TCGCCGTGTGGCTGTCGGGGTTCTCGGCCACCTCCTCGGGGGTGCCCTGCGCCACCACCGTCCCGCCGCCGGACCCCCCTTCGGGCCCCATGTCGACGATCCAGTCCGAGGTCTTGATGACGTCGAGGTTGTGCTCGATGACGATCACCGTGTTCCCCTTGTCGACCAGCCCGTTGACCACCCCGAGGAGCTTGCGGATGTCCTCGAAGTGCAGACCGGTCGTCGGTTCGTCGAGCACGTAGACGGTCCGCCCGGTGGACCGCTTCTGGAGTTCGCTCGCCAACTTGACGCGCTGCGCCTCCCCGCCGGAGAGGGTGGGAGCGGGCTGACCGAGCCGCACGTAGCCGAGGCCGACGTCGACGAGGGTGCTCAGGTGGCGGTGGATCGCCTTGATCGGCTCGAAGAAGTCGGCCGCCTCCTCGATGGGCATGTCGAGGACCTCGGCGATCGTCTTGCCCTTGTAGTGCACCTCCAGCGTCTCCCGGTTGTACCGGGCACCCCGGCACACCTCACAGGGCACGTAGACGTCGGGGAGGAAGTTCATCTCGATCTTGATGGTGCCGTCACCCGCGCACGCCTCGCAGCGACCGCCCTTGACGTTGAACGAGAACCTGCCCGGCTGGTAACCGCGGACCTTCGCCTCCGTGGTGGCGGCGAAGAGCTTCCGGATGTGGTCGAAGACGCCGGTGTAGGTGGCCGGGTTGGACCTCGGGGTCCGCCCGATCGGGGACTGGTCGACCTGCACCAGCTTGTCGACCTGGTCGAGCCCGTTGACGCGGGTGTGCCGCCCCGGCACCAGCCGGGCGCCGTTGAGGCGGTTGGCCAGCACCCGCGCGAGGATGTCGTTGACCAGCGTGGACTTGCCCGACCCGGACACCCCGGTGACCGACACCAGCGCGCCGAGGGGGAAGGAGACGTCGATGCCCCGCAGGTTGTGCTCCCGGGCGCCGACCACGGTCAGCTTCCGCCGCCGGTCGATCCGGCGCCGCTCGGTCGGCACCGCGATGGTGTGCCGACCGGCCAGGTAGTCACCCGTCAGGGAGGCGGTGTTCTCCAGCAGCTCCTCGTACCTGCCGGAGTGCACCACGCGGCCGCCGCGTTCCCCGGCTCCGGGCCCGACGTCCACCACCCAGTCGGCGTTGCGGATGGTGTCCTCGTCGTGCTCCACCACGATGAGCGTGTTGCCGAGGTCCCGCAGCCGGGTCAGCGTGTCGATCAAGCGGTGGTTGTCCCGCTGGTGCAGGCCGATCGAGGGCTCGTCCAGGACGTAGAGCACCCCGACCAACCCCGAGCCGATCTGGGTGGCCAGCCGGATGCGCTGCGCCTCGCCGCCGGAGAGGGTGCCGGCGGCCCGGTCGAGCGAGAGGTAGTCGAGACCGACGTCGAGCAGGAAGCCGAGCCGGGCCGAGATCTCCTTGAGCACCCGGCCGGCGATCATCTCCTCCCGTGGCCCGAGGGTCAGCCCGGCGAGGAAGCGGGTGGACTCGGCGACGCTCAGGGCGCACACCTCGGCGATCGACTTCTCGCCGAACTCCTCGCTCTCGAGGGTCACGGCGAGGATCTCGGGCTTGAGCCTCGACCCCTGGCAGGCGGGGCAGGGCACCTCCCGCATGTAGCCCTCGTACTTCTCCCTGGCCGCGTCCGACTCGGTCTGCTCCAGGCGGCGCTCCAGGAACGGGATCACGCCCTCGAACGCCGCGTAGTAGGAGCGCTGCCGGCCGTACCGGTTGCGGTACCGCACGTGGACCTGCTCGTCCACGCCGTGCAGCACCGCCTTCTGGACCTTGGCCGGCAGCCGCCGCCAGGGGACGTCCATGCGGAAGCCCACCGTCTCCGAGAGCGACTCGAGCAGGCGGGTGAAGTACTCGGCGCTCTGGCCGCTGGACCAGGGTGCGATCGCGCCGTCGGCCAGCGACCGCTCCTCGTCGGGGACCACCAGCTCCGGGTCGACCTCCTTGCGGACGCCGATGCCGGTGCAGGTGGGGCAGGCCCCGTAGGGGGCGTTGAAGGAGAAGGAACGCGGTTCGAGGTCGTCCACCGCCAGGGCGTGCCCGTTGGGGCAGGCCATCCGTTCCGAGAACCGCCGCTCCCGGTCCGGGTCGTGCTCGGGGCGGTCGACGAAGTCGAGCACCACCAGCCCGTCGGCCAGGCGCAACGCGGTCTCCACCGAGTCGGTGAGCCGTTGTTTCGCGGTGGGCTTGACCGACAGCCGGTCGATGACCACCTCGATGTCGTGCTTCTCCTGCTTCTTCAAGGTCGGGGGGTCGGTGAGCGGGTGCACCACCCCGTCGACGCGGACCCGGGAGTAGCCCTGGGTGGGGAGTTCGGCGAACAGGTCGACGTACTCCCCCTTGCGCCCCCGGACGACGGGCGCGAGCACCTGGAAGCGGGTGCCCTCCTCCAGGTCGAGCACCTGGTCCACGATCTGCTGCGGGGTCTGCCGGCTGATCGGCGCGCCGCAGGTCGGGCAGTGCGGTTTGCCGGCGCGCGCGTAGAGCAACCGGAGGTAGTCGTAGACCTCGGTGATGGTGCCGACCGTGGAGCGGGGGTTGCGGCTGGTGGACTTCTGGTCGATGGACACCGCGGGGGAGAGCCCCTCGATGAAGTCCACGTCCGGCTTGTCCATCTGCCCCAGGAACTGCCGGGCATAGGCGGACAGTGATTCCACGTAGCGCCGCTGCCCCTCGGCGAAGATGGTGTCGAAGGCCAGGCTGGACTTGCCCGAGCCGGACAACCCGGTGAACACGATGAGGCTGTCCCTCGGCAGGTCGAGGTCGACGCCCTTCAGATTGTGCTCGCGAGCGCCGCGGACGACGAGGCGATCGGCCACGCTGTGGTCCCTTCACCTGATGATGGATGTGAGAACCGCCGGCCGTCCTCGAACGGGTCCGGCGATGTCCTGGGTTCGTGTCGTCTGCCCGTGTCCCTCGGCATCGGCGGGCACCAGCGGCCCGACGGCCCCGACCGCGCCGCGTGGGCGGCGGTCCGGCCTGGCTGGACCCAGGCAGGGGGCAGACCCGCCCATGCTAGGCATGGCCACCGACAGAACTGGCCGAAGCGAGCTCGACCACCTCGGCGCAGCTCTGGAGGCAGTCACGCGTGGTGATCACGACGGACCCGAACGAGCCTGCGTCCGTCACCATCGACGCGCCGGCCCGGCCCCTGGTCGGACGATACTCCTGCCAGCGCGAGCGGCACCGCGAGACGACGGTCACGCACCGTCACCCCAATGGGCGATCCAGCCCCTGTTCGTGTGAGGCACCGCGCCCCGGGTCGGGTCTAGGCTGGTTCCCAACAAGCGACGGACCTACCACGGTAGGAGGCGAGATGAACGCATCCTTCTCGGCTCCGGCCGTCGGTTACTGGAGCGTCACGGCGACGGCCAGCAGCAGCGCAGACCAGGCCAGCGCCGCTCGGCGTGCCCTGGCCGGCCGGGCCCTGCTGGGGGAGGCGGACCGCGCCCTGCTGCGCACCGTCATGGACCTCGACGACACGGCGGTGGGGAGCCCCAGCCGCGTGCCGGGGTGGACCAGGGCCCACGTGCTCACGCACCTGTCTCGGCAGGCGGACGCCGCGTCCAACCTGCTGCTCTGGGCCAGGACGGGCGTCGAACACACCCCCTACCCCAGCCGGGACGACCGCGACGCCGACATCGTCGAGGGATCGGACCGCTCCTGGCGGCTCCTGGTCGAGGACGTCCTGGCCTCCAGCCAGCGGTTCGCCCACGCGGTGGCGAACCTGCCACCGGAGGCCTGGGCGAACCTGATCAGCGATGACGACGACCAGCCGCTCCCCGCCGAGGAGGTGCCGTGGCTGCGGCTGTGCGAGGTGTGGATCCACCTCGTCGACCTGGACTCGGGCCTCGACTTCCCGGACATCCCCGCCAGGACGGCGGTCGCGCTGGTGGAGCACGTGATGCGTCGCCTGGCGCACCACCGCGACACCGGGCCGTTGGTCGTCGTGGCCGGGCTGCCGGACGGTTCCCGGCGCCGTTGGCGGGCTCCGGGACGCGAGGACCTGCCCGCTCGGGAGGTCTGGGGGCCCGTGGCCGAGGTGCTCGCCTGGCTCGCCGGCCGCTCCGAAGGCCGGGGCCTCACCGGCCGGCTCCCGGCCCTGCCCTCCTGGTTCTGAGCGCGACGCCCACCTGCCCGGTGCCGTTCACCCCGTGCTGAGCGCGGGCAGCGGTGGCCCCGCCGGACGGGTCGGCTCCCCGTCGCCGGCGTGGCGAGGAGGACCGCAGGTCGGGGGTCGCTTCGCCCAAGCGGCCGCCGGTCCCACCGGCGCGATCAGGCCGTTGGCACCCACCAGGCTCCTCGCTCCCACCGCTCCCGCTGGATCACACCGGGTCGAGCCGGGCCCTGAGCAGGCAGAACTCGTTCCCCTCCGGGTCGGCCAGGACGTGCCACTGCTCCTCGCCGGTCTGGCCGACCTCAGCCGGACGAGCGCCGAGCCCCAGCAGGCGTTCGAGCTCGGCGTCCTGGTCGCGGTCGGTGGCGTTGACATCGATGTGCAGCCGGGCCTTCCCCGGCTCCGGCTCGTCCCGGCGGCTGAGGATGATCGTCGGCTGCGGACCGCCGAAGCCCTCGCGCGGCCCGATCTCCACCATGTCGCCGTCCTCGCGGTCGAGCACCACGTAGTCCAGGACCGCACACCAGAACCGCGCCAGCAGCTCGGGATCACGGCAACCGAGCACGAGCTCGCTGATACGACACGCCATCTCGGGGACAGCCTCCAGCCGTGGGCGTTCGGAAGGGTCCCGCGACCATAACAACGCGGGCTGGTGGTGGCGAGGGGATTTCGAGGCCCTGCCCGCGCGGCGGCCGGAGAAGCGGCTCGGCCGTGGGGCGGCGGACCTTCCGGGCCCGATCCGGGCCAACCCCCGCGCCACCCTCCCCGGCGGCCCCGGAGGTCAGTCCCGCCCCGGCGCCCGCCG